>CAZTEM010000011.1:29262-44422 GCA_964612755.1 uncultured Desulfobacterales bacterium
CCGGGGTATATTAAGTGAGGGTTTTTAATTTTGTTATTAAGTTCCCAGAGTCCTGGCCAGTCCCATTCAGAGCTGTAAAATTTTTGTGAGAGATCCCATAGAGTATCCCCTTTTTGAACAGTATAGTAAAAACCAGTATTACTATTAAATGCTTGAATATCCCCTGTATCATTCCCAAAAGCGCTGGAAAAAGTAAAAAAACAAGATATAAGTAAAATTGATACTGATACAAACAAAGTCTTCATCATAATATAATCCTCATGAAATTCTTTCAATTACTGAATCTTGACTTTATTTAAGCTTTTGTTCTATTAAATGTCAAGATATTTCATAGAAAATTGTTAAAAGAAAGTGATAAAGTTAATAAAAAGTCAATAATTAGAGGATAAAAAATGAAAAAAATAGCTGATTTCCTTTTTGAAGGTAAGATTTTAAAAGAATTGCCAAGGGCAGGCTACCATTTTCTTGGTTCAGGAAAAGAGAATGTAGCAGAACATTCCTTTATGACAGCATTGATAGCTTTTACTATTTCAAGGCTTGAACCTGATATAGACAAAGAAAAAATTATTACTATGGCATTGCTCCATGATCTTGGCGAAGCAAGAACCGGTGATTTGAATTATGTCCAGCAAAAATATGTGGATATAAAAGAGAAAAAAGTTGTATCTGATTTAACAAGTGGCTTGACATTTGGAGAAGATATTGCGAAACTATTAGAAGAATTCAATAAATGCAAAACAAAAGAGGCAAAACTTGCCAATGATGCTGATCAAATTTCTTTTATACTTGAATTAAAGCAACTCCAGGATACAGGCGCGAAATCACCTGAACGCTGGATAGAGATTGTAAAACAAAGGTTGCAAACTAAGACAGGCAAAATGATTGCTGAAAGTATATTAACAACTGATTGGGATCATTGGTGGATGAATGATTATTCTGAATAAGGGATAAATTCGCGATTTTTTCAATAAAAGGGTTATTATAAAATATAATTACGCATGGAAAATGAATCCTTAATAGAAAAGAATTCCTGGCAGAAACATGAACTTGATAAGGCATTAAAGGCTCTTGAAAAATCAGAACAAAGAGTTTTATCCTTAAAGGAAGAGCTTTTTGATGAAAGAGATGTTCTTAATAATTCATTAAAACAGATTAATTTAATGACAAAAGAGAGAGATAAATTTAAAAAATCTCTGGATCAGGCCGATAAAGATTTAAAGGATAACTTTGATGGATTTGCAAGACTTCTATGCAATATGATTGAATCAAGAGTAGAAGAAAATAGAGGGCACGCCTTTCGTGTAGCTGAAATTTGTCGTTTTATCGGTCAGGAGATGAAACTTTCTGAAGACGAATTGGATCAACTCAATAAAGCAGCAATGTTGCATGAGGTTGGGAAATTACTCATCAGCGAATCTGTTTTGGATAAAACCATAGATGACCTTAGAGATAATGAAAAAGGCCTAATTAAACATTATCCTGTAAAAGGGGGAGATTTGCTTGGAATGTGCCCTGGTTTTGATAAAATTGCAGGTATCGTAAGATATCAAAATGAGAATGTTGATGGCTCAGGGATTCCTGAGGGGCTTAAGGGGAAACATATCCCATTGCAATCAAGAATACTTGCAGGAGCGAATTTATTTGATGAGTTAAGATGCCTCAAAGAAATATCTTGCTTGGACGATTTGTTTGCAAAGCTTGAAGAAAAGGCAGGGCGTTGTCTGGAACCCAAGATTGTTAATTATCTTGAAAAATATGCTGTTACACGGCTCGGGACTGAATTTGTGAAGGTAAAGGGGATTGGCATTCATCAGCTTGAGACAGGCATGGAACTTGGGACAGCATTGTTCACCTCCACCGGCACTAAATTATTTTCTGCCAATACTTTGCTTGATGACGAATCAATAAAAAAGATTTTAAAATATAATGAAGAATACCCAGTGGATGAAACTATTTTTATAAAGGTGTGATATTATGGATATATCGTCTATAATCGGGATCGTTTCAGGGATCGGTTTTGTAATTGGGACAATATTAATAGGTGGTGGCCTTGGTAGTTTTTTTAATGTCCCTTCAATTATTATTGTTGTGGGTGGAACCTTTGCTGCAACAATGATTGGTTATCCCCTTGCCGATTTTTTATCTGTGTTTAAGACTTCAATCAAGGTTTTTATATTTAAGATTGAGCCTTCAAAAGACATTATTGCTAAATTGATAGAAATCTCCAATAAAGCACGAAAAGGAGGCTTGCTCTCCATTGAAGGTGATATACAAAACACCAGCGATAAATACCTTGCCCAGGCGCTTCAAATGACTGTGGATGGTGTAAAAACAGGCGATATAGCACAGATTATGCAAAAGCAAATGGCATTAAAGAAAAAGCAGCTTGGGGTTGGGGCGAATATTTTTAAGAATATGGGAGCCTATGCACCTGCGTTCGGGATGATAGGGACATTGATTGGTCTTGTTCAAATGCTTGCGAACTTAGATGATCCATCTTCCATAGGACCTAAAATGGCTGTTGCCATGATTACTACATTTTATGGGTCGGTTATGGCTAATCTTTTTTTTATACCTATGTCTGACAAATTAAAAGGCAGGAATGAAGAAGAAATGGTCAGTATGAATATAATATTTGAGGGTATTATATCAATAAGAGAGGGAGAGCACCCAAAACTCATGGAAGACAAATTAAATATTTATCTTTCAGGGAATGATAAAAAAGGCAAAGAATCTTAAAAGAGAATAGATAATTATGGCTGATGAAGATAGTTCGGAAAATAAAATGTCATTAATGGACGCTCCTTGTGAAGAAGCTGAAGAGTGTGAGGAGGGTGCACCTGCATGGATGGCAACTTTCTCAGATCTGGTAACACTTTTGATGTGCTTTTTTGTACTTTTATTTGCCATGAGTACAACCCAGCAGGAAACCTATAAAGAACTCGTACAATCTCTTAGATCAGCTCTTGGAGCACAGACCATACCTGAAGCAGGCACCAGAGAAGGTCTGCAGATGAAAGCCGTGCCATCAGAGGAACCAAGTGATAATCAACAGATTGATGAGTTAGGTGGTATGATTCAAAAAGAAATGAATGAGATTATAAGTGAAGTAAGAGAACTTGTAATGTTTAATAAACTGGGCGGGATGGTCAGCGTTACTCAAACAGACACAGGGGTTGTTATAACAATGACTGATATGCTTTTATTTAAAAAAGGCGGAGTTACACTTGCTCCAAAAGGCATTGATGTTTTAGAAAAGGTTGCTGTTGTCCTTGCAAAATTTGCCTATCATATTAAAGTAAGAGGACATACTGATAATATTGCCATGAGAAGTGCGCGGTTTCCATCAAACTGGGAACTTTCAGGCGCACGAGCCGGTGCTGTGGTAAGATTGCTTGTGAAACATGGGCTTGACCCCAATCTTGTATCGGCTGAAGGCTATGCAGGCTTCCACCCCATTGCTACAAACGATACAGCAGAAGGAAGGGCTCACAACAGGAGGGTGGAAATAGTTTACGAGCGGGACAGCATTGCAAGGGAATTTGCAGACATGAAAGTATCAAAGTAGACTGATTTCATGTTTTACTATTTGTATTAAAGTTTTATGATCCACATCTTTTTTCATTCCGGGGCAAGAATCTGCCATGGCATTCCAATTTTCCGGGTTTGATATTATTGTTTTAATAAAAGGCCATGCCCGGCACATATAGGGCTTAACAGGGTGAATCGTGCATTGTTTTTCTTTATCAAAAAATATACAATTATTATCTTGTCCTTGAATAAGAACATATTTTGATCCTGACCTTGTACAATATTTTTTTAAAAAAGTATCAGGGTCACAATTGATAAATTTAGAAATTGTTTTTATATCATCATTAGAAACATATGTACCGCCAAAGCCATGACAGCAGGCACCGCACTCTATGCACATGAAGATGTCGTCCCCTTTTGAAATTTTAGAATCCATATCTTCCTTTGATTGCTTTTTGCATTGTAAGTTGATCTACAAATTTAAGATCTCCGCCTATGGGAATACCTGAAGCTATTCTGGTTATTTTTACATTTTTAAGTTTTTCAGCAAGATAAGATGCAGTTGCTTCACCTTCAACATTGGTGGATGTAGCAATAATAATTTCTTTAATATTATTATTTTTTATTCGTAAAATAAGTTCCTTAATTCTTAATTCATCCGGCCCAATTCCGTCCAGGGGTGCGAGTGCTCCACCAAGAACATGATATAACCCTGAAAATGCATGGGCTTTCTCAATGGCATTCATATCGCTGGGGTTTTCCACAACACAAATTGTAGTCATATCTCTTGAGGGGTCTGAGCATATTTTGCATTTATTTTCTTCGCTCAAGGCAAAACAACATTGGCACAGTTTAACTTTTTTTTTAAGCTCAAGTATATCGGCAGAAAGAATGCAAGCTTCATTATTTTTTGTGTGTAAAAGGTGCAGCGTAAGTCTTTCTGCAGTTTTTCTGCCTATGCCGGGGAGTTTTGAAAAACTCTGTATAAGTTTCAAAACCGGTGTGGGATAATGCTCCATTGTATCAGCTTATTAACATCTAAAGACCAGGGATATTCAGACCGCCGGTAAGCTTATTCATCTCAGATGCAACCATATCCTGAGATTTTTTAAGAGCATCGTTTACAGCTGCTAAAATAAGGTCTTGCAACATTTCAATATCTTCAGGATCAACAACTTCTTTTTCAAGATCAATGGACTCTATTTTTTGACCTCCATTGGCGATAACTTTTACCATACCACCACCGGCAGTTGCTTCAACAGTTTTAAGGGCAAGCTCTTCCTGGGTTTTCAACATTTTTTTCTGGAGTTTTTGAGCCTGTTTCATCATGGAATTCATATTTTTCATACTTCTTACTCCTGTAATTTATTTTAAATTTTTATTTTATATCAATAATACTACCATTAAAAATTCTCATGGTATCTGTAACTAAGGGTTGATTCATAGCACTTTGTTTTTTTTCCGAAAAAGTTTTTTCATCTTTTTTAATCTCATGTTTTGTATCTGATTTTAAAATTATTTTTAATTTTATATCAGGACCAAAATAGTCTTTACATAATTGATCGATTCCATCTCGTTTTTTGTCCAGTCTCGCAATATCAAAGGGAGTGGAATTTAATTCAAGAATGGCTTTATTCTCAGAGATTCCTTTAAAAGCTCCTTTTTTAAAGAGAACAGCAATAAATGGGAATTTTTTTTCAAGGATTTTTAAAAACTGAGTCCATGTCTTATTTTTTTCTGGTTCAGCATGCAAATGTCCGGGCTCAGAGTACCCACCGACTGTTTCTTTAATGGTTTCAGGCGTTTTATCAGCGATATTGGTTTTGTTTTCAGCCTGTATATGCTTTTTTATATCATTGGGCTTTTCCGAAGTTCTCAGGCCTGTTTTCAGATCATCAAGCTTTGAAATAATTGTATCAATTTCTACACCTTCCCTTATTTGAAGAAGTTTTAATAATGCCATCTCAACAGCAGTTTTAGTGTGGGAAGAAAACTTTATCATTGTTTCTTCATTGAGAAGACTATTTAAAAGCCATGTTAAATAAGATTGGGAGGTGTTTTCAACGGTTTTTTTAATTTCGTTTCTTTCAAAATCTGAAATATTAATTGCTTCTGCTGTCTCGCCACATATTTTAATTATTACAAGGTTTCTGAAATGTTTTATTAAATTGGAATAAAACTTTTTTAAATCAAGTCCCAGATCATTAACTTTATCAACTATTTCTATGAGTTTTGCACCATCTGATTTGATTGTTGCCTTTGATATTTCAAATAATAAACTTGTATCAATCAAACCTAGGTTTTCAAGGATTGATTGATGATCTATTTCTTTAGAAGGGGAGGCAGACAGAATCCTGTCTGTAAGGCTCAGGGAATCCCTGATTGAGCCATCTGCTTCAGCTGCAATGATAGTAGCGCTTTTTTCAGATATTAAATAACCTTCTTTTTCACATAATTTTTTGATGTTTTCAGCAATATCATTAATGGGGATTCTTCCAAGGTTATGCCTTTGACACCTTGATAAAATAGTTGCCGGTATCTTGTGTGGTTCAGTTGTAGCAAATATGAAAAGTATGTGCTCGGGAGGTTCTTCAAGGGTTTTTAAAAGCGCATTAAATGCAGCTGTACTGAGCATATGAACTTCGTCAATAATATAGATTTTATATTTGCAGGCAGCAGGTAAATAGGCAATGTTGTCACGAAGCTCCCTTATTTGATCAACATTGTTATTAGATGCCCCGTCAATTTCAAAAACATCGGCACAGCTGCCATGGGTAATTTCTTTACAGAATCTGCACATATTGCATGGTTCAGATATGGGACCTTTTTCACAATTCATTGCCTTGGCAAGTATTCTGGCAGTGGTTGTTTTCCCTGTACCCCTGGGTCCTGTAAATAAAATAGCATGGGCAACTCGATTTGCTGAAATAGCATTTTCAAGGGTTCTTGTTATCGGGTTTTGACCAATGACATCTTTAAAAGTCTGGGGTCTGTATTTTAATGCTAATACCTGATATGCCATTTGAAATGCCATTTTCCTAACAAGTCTTTATTGTGGCGGAGAGGGAGGGATTCGAACCCTCGGTACCTTTACAGCACACACGCTTTCCAGGCGTGCACCTTCAGCCACTCGGTCACCTCTCCATGCTGAATATTTTTACAGATTAATATCCTTTTTCCCAAGATATGTCAAGATTTATTGATCCTGGTTTTGCCCAATTGATCAATAATAAGTGGTGGAGCTATTAAGGGCTGCTGGGATCTGTTTTTTATTCCTGAGACAAAAACAAGTTTTGCATTCTGTTTTTTTTTTGTATATATAAATTTTATAAGTGCTGGCTTGATATTGTTTTTTTCCATATTTATAAGAATATCGGAAATACGTTCTGCAGGAAATATCAAATATACCTTGCCGCTGTTTTGAAGAAGCCTTTTGCAGCATATGAAAAAATCTTCTATATTTAACATGATTTCATGTTTTGCAATGGCTTTTTGTCTGTCAGGGCAGATTCGACCACTTTTTTGTTTTTTATATGGGGGATTGGATACAATTATATCTATTTTCCCGTTAAGATCAGTGGGATTTATGTTCTTAATGTCGTTACATATGATTGTGATATCATGCTCCATTGAGTTTTTCAGGACGTTTTTCACAGCAATATCGGCAAGTTCTTTTTGAATTTCAACCCCATAGACCTTTATATGAGGATTTTTAGATTTAAGAACAAGGGAGATAACTCCGGAACCGCACCCAATGTCAAGAATTGTCTTTTTTTTTAAACAGGGTATCTCAGAACATAGGAGAAACGGATCCATGGAAAATCTGTAACCATTTTTTTCCTGGTCAATTTTAAGGTTTTTGCTTAAGCTGAAATCAGTTGTTGATTTTTGCAATTTTAAATCTAATGGTTTTAACAAGTTCTGCTTGAACAAGTTGATTAATATTTGAAATAATATCTTTTTCCATAAACCTAAGATGTTGTATCCAGACTGAACTTGATACATTAACCATTAAAATACCATCTTTAAACAGTGCAGGTTTTGCATTTTTGCCAACATCTTCTCCCACAGCCTTATCCCAATAGTCCCAGATAATAGTCATTTGATTATCAGATTTCGGGCGATAGTTGTTTAGAGCCTGACCAAGAATATCGCTTATGTGGGTAAGCTTGTTGTTTTTAAAAGATCTATTATTCAAATTTCAACCTCAAATATTATTATCTGCTGATTTTTTAATTTTTGTAATATGATCATTGTAATGGCTTATGATATCACGTCTGTAAATCAGTCCTATTAAAGCCTCATCATCATCTTCCTGCACCACTGGAATAGCATCAATATTTTTATCTGTTAATTTTAAGAGTGCGGTGTTTAGGTGGTCAGAGGGTGTAATAGTAATGATATCAGTAGTCATTATATCATTCATTACAATCAGGTCTTCAAGGTGAGTTGTAAATATGACTTCTCGTATATCTGTTGATGAAAAAATTCCAATAAATTTGTTTTCATCATTTATAACAGGGAAGTAATGTTGTTTTGTACTGGAAAAAAATTTTTTAAATTCACTAAAACTCATTTTACGGTCAACACACTCTACTTTTTTTAAGCGATACATTAAATCTTTGATCTGTATGGTCTGGAGAATATCCATCATAAACTCTCCTGCGTGGGCAGGGGACGCGGCTTTATTTTTCACCTGTTTCTTATAAATAGTTGATTTTTGAGAAATAAGATAGCATATGGAACATACAAGAAGACTTGGTAAAAGGAGATGATATGAATTTGTCATCTCACTTACAAATATAATTGTGGAAATCGGGGTGTTGGATACAGCTGCAAAAAATCCTGCCATGCCAACAATAACAAATGATCCCGGGCTTGTGATAATTGCAGGGAATAATTTGTAGAAAATTTTTCCCACAACTCCGCCTAAAGCTCCGCCTATAACAACAGAAGGTCCAAACACGCCTCCACTTCCGCCGGAACCAATTGAAAATGAAGTTGTTACAATTTTGCCAATGGCAAGGAAAAGAAGTATTGAAATTGACAATTCATTAAATATTGCCTTTTGCATCATGCCATACCCAAAGGCAAGGGTATAGGGTAAAAAATAACCTATTATGCCTGTGATAAGTCCGCCTATGGCAGGTTTGAAATGGTTTGGGATATTAAGATTGTGAAAAATTTCAGTTATCCCGTAAAATGTTTTTACATAAAAAAATCCAAACAAGGATACTATCAAGGCAAGTATCACATAGGGACCTAACTCAACAGGGTTTCGGAAAATAAAATCCGGTGAAGAAAAAAGAGAGCCCCACCCAAAAACAAGGCAGAATACACAATATGCAACAACCGAGGAAATTCCTGCTGGAATTATTACTTCTGATTCAAATTCAGGATCTCTGTATAAAACTTCTGCAGCAAAAAGAGCTCCTGCAAGGGGGGCTCGGAAAATACTTCCAACGCCTGCTCCAATGCCGGCTGCCATCATTATTCTGCGTTCTCTGTCCGAAAGTTTTAACTTTGTGGCAAGAAAAGATCCAAACCCTGCACCGATTTGCGCAATAGGACCTTCTCTACCTCCTGAACCGCCTGTAGTTAATGTTATTGCCGAGGCAATGGTTTTAATAAAAGGTATTCTTTTACGAATAAACCCGCCTTTTTCATGGTAGGCTTCAATTGCAGCATCTGTACCATGGCCCTCTGCTTCAGGGGCAAATGTATAAACAAGCCAGCCACTGAAAAGTCCACCCAATGCAGGCAGGAATAAAAGCATCCATTTCATTTTTTCAAAGGAAGTTGACGTGGACTCAAACAGGTGATGCTCCCCGGCAGGTAGGTCAGGACGGTATCCTGCCATTAGATCAAGGAAAAAATGCATGCCAAGGTCGCAAAGATAATGGAAAATTATAGATCCTGTTCCTGCTATTATACCTATCAAAATAAAATTTAATAGCCATTTTCCTGCAATTTTCACTTCATGACTGGCCAATTGTCTTATTATTTTCAGCATATATTTGATCTTTGGGTTAGCAATTTATAAACTTGAGATATGATATAACATGAATAAAATTCTAAATAAAGTATGATTCAGGTTTTATAGATGCCTCACAATGATATGTAAATCATCACACAGGAAAGAGAAACAAAGGAAAGAGCAGTGGATGTAACTATTGTTGAGGATGCAAGATCAGTATTACTATTCATTTGTGATGATAAAACATAAATGGATGTTGCAGTAGGTAGAGCAAAAAATATCAGGCTTGCCTTAAAAGCAATCCCTGTTACTCCGAAAAAATGGAGAAAAACACAACCAGATAAAGGAAAGAAAATAAGTTTGAACAAAGAACTTATAATGGACAGGTTTAAATAATCGTTTAATTTTCCCAGGGTAAAAGAGCCTCCAATGGAGATCAGGGCAAGGGGAAGAGACGCGCTTGAAATAAGTTTAAAAAGATTATTTAGATATTCAGGTAATAAAAGTTTAAGATTTGAAAATATAAGACCACTTACACAGGCAATGATTAAAGGGTTTTTGATAATTGACCCTGCCATTGCGCCAATTTTTTTTTTAAATTCTGATTTTGAGGGAGAAAGCTCATCAAACCAGGATAAAAGAGAGATTGATAAAATATTTATTACAGGTATGGCAAATGAGATGATGATTCCAAAGAACCGGATACCTTCTTCACCCAGTGCATTTATAATGACGGCAAAGCCAATATATGTATTAAAACGAAAGCAGCTTTGAGAAAAACTTCCTGCATCGAATTTTTTTACTTTGGCAACTATTATATATATAGTGCTTAGGACAAAGATAAAAAAAATGGTGGAAAAAGCAGCCCATATAATATTGGGGTCAAAACTCGACCCATTATTGCTTTTTCCTATTTTCCAGAAAAGCATTGCCGGAAAAAATATATAATAGATGAGCTTATCTGATATGCAGAGGAAATTATCATTGATAAAATTTGTTTTTTTAAGGATTCTGCCCATGATAATTAATGCAAAAACAGGAAAGATGCTTTTTAAAATCATTGTTGACCTGAATAAAAGAGTAGTTTTGATATTATATTTGTAAACCTTACCATCAAAGGCAATAAATTAAAAGATGGGGTGTTTGATTTTATTTAAAATTTTAGACACTTCTTCCTAAGCTTGGTTATTTTCTGACGTTCAATATTTTATTATTGACACCTGTCACGTATCGGTTTACAATAATTTTATATGATTAAAAGATTCAAACATAAAGGGCTTAGACAATTATTTGAATCTGGTATTTTAAAGAGTGTTAATCCAAGCCACGTAACGCGACTCAGGAAGATTCTTGCTCTTCTTGAAACGGCTGAAACTCCTGAAGATATGGATTTGCCTGGTCTTGGGTTACATCGACTCAAAGGTAAACGCAAAGAAACTTGGACTGTTCAAATCACTGGTAACTGGCGCCTGACATTCAGGTTTCAAAAGGGCGATGCCTTTGACATTAATTATGAGGATTATCATTAGGGAGGTATTAAAATGCGTATGTTTAACCCGCCTCACCCCGGAGAAATTATAAGAGAGTTTTGTGTTGAGCCACTCAATCGGAGTATAACAGATTTAGCCAAAATGCTTGGTGTTAGTAGAAAGACTTTTTCAGCCCTTTTAAATGGGCATTCAGGTATTAGCCCTGAAATGGCATTGCGATTATCAAAAGTATTTGGGCGTTCCCCTGAAGGATGGCTCCGGCTTCAGATTCAGTATGATTTATGGAAGACCAGACAATCTATCAATATTGAAAATTTAAAACGTATAGAGGCTGCATAAACAAATAAAGGATAATCATAGGGTTTGAATATTTTGGACAAGGCTTTTACCGGAAGATAAAAACCCTTTCTGGAAGAATGCTACTTGCTATCATTTTTGTAACTGCACTGCCCGGTACAATATAATAAATATGATGATGCTATTGTAATCGCCACCCCCATCTCCAAATTAATTAATTATTTTGTTTGAAAACTCCATGGAAGTTGTGTCTATATTGTTTTACTTATATGCGCATCAGACGAGCAGGCAAAGCAAATATGAGTTGTTTGTTGAATTTGATTTGCCGGGAATTGCTGATGATTTTGGATAGTTCTTTACAGATACAATTAATATTGATAATAGTTTTTAGATTTGTAAATTAGCTTAATTATAGGAAAAATATGAAAAAAATAATAGAAAATATGGTTGACCTTCTGGTAAAAATAGCACCGAATAATTATGTTCAGGCCTTATTAATTATTCTTTTGTTTACAGGTGTTGCAAAACTGGTTGATGTGATCATTGTCCGTTATATAAAGAAAATAATAAAAAAGACAAAAATTGCCTTTGATGATGAGATCCTTGAAATTGTTCACAAACCCATATTTATTACCATAATTATTCTTGGGCTTGTATTGGCAACACAAAGATTGAATTTTAAATCACAAATCAGTCTTATTACCCTTGGCGGGCTTAAGACCATAGTAATTATTTATTGGGCAATAGCTCTGGCAAATTTTTCCAAACTTGTACTGAAATTATTGAGTAATGATAAGAGTAAATTCCATATGATCCAGGAGCATACCCTGGCATTATTTAATAATCTTGTTTTAATACTTGTTGCAGGGCTTTCAATTTATATTATTTTTTTAATATGGCATATTGATCTTACAGCCTGGGTGGCATCGGCTGGGATATTGGGTTTAGCTGTATCATTTGCTGCAAAAGATACTCTGGCAAATTTATTTTCAGGAGTGTTTATTTTAGCTGATGCTCCCTATAAAATCGGTGATTTTATTGTTCTTGATTCAGGAGAAAGGGGAGAGGTCACTAATATCGGTATCAGAAGCACCAGACTTTTAACCCGTTCCGATGTTGAAATCACTGTGCCCAATTCCATAATGGGTAATACCAGAATCACCAATGAGGCAGGTGGACGTCATGAAAAATTTCGCGTATCAGTCAAAGTTGGAGTTGCCTATGGATCAGATATTGACAAGGTGCATGAAGTGCTGTTGTCAGTGGCACAGGCTCATAAAGATATCTGTTCTTTTCCTGAACCCCGTGTAAGGTTTCGTGCCTTTGGAAATTCAAGTTTGGACCATGAATTACTATGCTGGGTGGAAAGACCTGTATTAAGGGGCAGGGTGTTGCATAAATTAAATACTGATGTTTATAAATGTTTTATTAAAGAAAAAATTGAGATCCCGTTTCCCCAGACAGATATACATGTTAAATCAGTTTTAAACCATGCAAAAGTTTTTAACCAGAATAACCAAGATCAGGAGGAATAATCCATGACTAAAGATATAATAAGGTTTATGCAAAACCAATTAAATTTAATGGGATATGATGCAGGGGCAGAAGACGGTATCTTTGGGACACGTACAAAAAAAGCATTGGGTAAAATTGAATGGATTGCTCAAAATTGGTCACAAAACCGTAAAGCAATTGCTTTTATACAAAATATAGCTCAAATAAAAGGTATAGAAACAGGTAAAATAGATGGGTATTGGGGTCCGCAAACAGAGTTTGCCTTTGAGAGTTTAATTAAGATTGTTTATGAAAATAAAGAGCCCGAACCATGGCGCCCTGAAGAGATCCTTGATAAAAACCCGAATAACTGGCCTGATCAATTACCTGAAGCCAATATTATAAAATATTATGGTAATGTGGGAGAGAATCAGACAAGAATATCCCTTCCATATCCGCACAGGCTGGCATGGAAAACAGATCAAATTATTAATAGTTTTCTATGCCATGAAAAAGTTCATGATAGCCTGCACCGCATATTAACCCGCGTTCTGGATAATTTTGGTCATGAAGAAATTAAAAGATTAAAACTTGATTTGTGGGGCGGATGTTTGAATGTGCGTAAAAAGCGTGGAGGGACAAGCTATTCCATGCATAGCTGGGGCATAGCAATTGACTATAATCCTGCCCGTAATAAATTAAAATGGACCAGGGACAAAGCAATGTTTGCCAGACCTGAATATAAAAAATGGTGGGAAATATGGGAGCAGGAAGGCTGGGTAAGCCTGGGACGATCAAAGGATTTTGACTGGATGCATGTCCAGGCTTCAAAGCTTTAGCTATATGTTTTGACTCTTGTTTTAAAGCCGTGCAAATTCATTATTGGGAAATATATTTATATTTTCATTATCAGATTTTAAAATCATATTGGAGGAGTAAATGACAGAAGCAACCCAACAGGCGTTAAACGGACTCAGAGACCTTTCAACATTAAAATGGTATGTTATACCGCTTTTATCCCTGGTTTTTTATATATACACAAAAGAAATCAAACTTGCCAGGAAAACAGGCAATTGGAATGCAATACTTGCAGGGCTGACAATTTTTGGTATGGATTTTTTTAACGAGACCTGGAACGGCTGGGTAATGCACTTTACTCAATATTCAGGGTTCTGGACAACTCCGGGAGACACAGCCTTTCGTGTCACCATAGGCTGGAACATTGAAATCATATTCATGTTTTTAATTTTGGGGATTATTTATTACAACACACTTTCAGAAACTACAATAGAAAAAATTATGGGGATACCTGAAAAATGGTTCTGGGCTATTGGTTATGCGATCATTGCAGTTCTGATCGAATGTCTGCTTAACATGGGAGGTCACCTGGTATGGGAATATCCATTCTGGAATCTTTCCCCTAAAGGTATATGGCTTATCTTTTTCTTTGGCTATTTCCATTTTTTTTGTGCTGCCATTCTTGTGATAAGCCTTAAAAAAATGAAACATAAAATAATTACCATTGCCGTGATTTATTCTTTACCAATAGTAATGAATATAATCGCTTTTGGTGTTTTTTCCTGGAAATATTAAAACATCATGCATGGTTTTTTTGCAGGGCTTTCTTTAGGGTTTAGTCTTATTCTCGCCATAGGGTCACAAAATGCGTTTCTGCTCAGGCAAGGCCTGAAAAAAGAATATGTATTTGTTGTTTGCCTTATCTGTTCAATATCTGATGCTTTGTTAATCACATCAGGTGTTGCAGGATTTTCTTTAATGATTGCTAAAACTCCATGGATAGAATCAGTGGCAAGATATGGCGGGGCATTGTTTCTATTAATTTATGGTGCTAAAAGCTTTTGGTCAGCTTATAGTGCTAATGATGGTTTGCTGCCTTCGGGGGAAAAAATCACTTCACTTGGCGTAATTATAGCCACCTGTCTTGCCTTTACCTGGCTAAACCCGCATGTATACTTAGATACTGTAGTGCTTATAGGTTCTATTTCAACTCAATATACAGGACAAAAAATTGAGTTTGCTCTTGGGGCAAGCCTTGCCTCTTTTATCTTTTTTTTTATTTTAGGCTATGGAGCAAGCATTTTAACACCAGTTTTCAAAAACCCAAAATCATGGAAAATATTGGATTTCCTGATTGGGTGTGTCATGTGGGCAATTGGTTTTAGTCTTATAAAGGATCAACTTTTATAAAAACTATGACCTGACACAAGCTGAAATTGCAAAAAGAATGGGTCATAAAGTTAATCAGGAAATAAAAAAAGGTTTTCAACTAAAAAATTGAAAACCTTTTTTTTATTTTTATGGTGCCCAGGAACAGAATTGAACTGCTGACACGGGGATTTTCAGTCCCCTG
>CAZTEM010000012.1:0-42765 GCA_964612755.1 uncultured Desulfobacterales bacterium
CAAAAGCATATCCAAGCCTCACTTCTTCCATTCATTTTTCTATAATAACCAAAAAAACAAAATTGTATGTAAATATTTTGACTATATTACACTTGTTAATCTTTAAAATAATTTTTGACCGAGAATTGCTGTAAGTCTCTTTGCAATTCATATTTAGCGGGTATCTCTTGAATACTAATGGAGGAGAAAAACCTGCTATGAGGATTAAATATGGGTATATATGTATATTTCAATAATCATAATTTTAAAATAAACTATACAAAGGGCGTGGTTATGCTATATTTAGACCATGATAAACAAGGTCTTGGCAAAGATAACTGGTGTATATTAAAAAATATTATCCGTGCCTATACCTTAAGAAAAAAGATTGGATATTGGATTTTATGATTAAATATGATTTTCAAAATGATTATAGTGAAGGGTGTCATCCGAGTATTTTGACAATGCTTTTAAAAACAAATCTTGATCAGCACCAGGGCTATGGAGATGATAGCTTGTCTGAGGAAGCAAGACGGTTAATAAAAAAAAAGCTCAATAATACTAATGTTGATATTTATTTTGTTGCCGGCGGTACCCTTGCAAATTTGCTTGTTATTTCTGCTGCCTTAAGACCCCATGAATCAATAATTGCTGCAAATACAGGTCATATAAATACCCACGAAGCAGGTGCAATAGAAGCTACAGGACATAAGATTAATACAATTGTAAATAAGGATGGGAAAATACGGGTTAAGGATATCCAGGCTGTTTTGGACGAGCACATAATAATTCCCCATATGGTAAAGCCTAAAATGGTTTATATTTCCAACTCCACTGAATTGGGGACAATCTATAAAAAAAAGGAATTGGAAGATTTATCACATTTTTGTAAAATCAGAGGTCTGTACTTATTTCTTGATGGAGCGCGCCTCGGATCAGCATTGTGTTCAAAAGCAAATGATCTGGCTTTTCCTGATTTGCCTGATTTGACTGATATCTTTTATATTGGTGGAACAAAAAACGGGGCATTGCTTGGAGAGGCTATTGTTATAAATAATGATAAATTAAAAAAAGATTTTCCATTTTATTTAAAGCAAAAAGGCGCTTTAATGTCTAAGGGTAGATTACTTGGAGTGCAATTTGCTGCTCTTTTTGAGGAAGACTTGTTCTTTGACCTGGCAAAGCATGCTAATTTAATGTCCATGAAAATTGCCCAGGGTATAAAACAAAAAGGTTATTCCCTTTTAGCAGAACCGGTATCAAATCAGATATTTCCAGTTTTGCCTGATAAATTAATTGAGAAATTAGAAAAAAAATATCTTTTCCATATCTGGGAAAAGATTGACAATCATCATTCTGCAATCAGACTTGTTACCTCATGGGCAACCCATGAAACTGTTGTGGATGAATTAATATCTGATTTGGGTTAAGGTGTTTTGTTTTTAAGTTTTATAAGAGAATCCCTTGACATTTCCCAATTAAAGTTAATTTTATTAAAAAATTATTTTTATTTAAATGAACTAACTTAATGGGAGAAAAATGAAATGGGTAAAAAACAAGAAACCTGTGAATTTAAAACCGAAGTCCAGCAATTATTGCATCTGATAATTAATTCACTTTATTCAAATAAAGAAATTTTTTTACGAGAACTTATATCCAATGCATCTGATGCAATTGATAAAGCAAAATTTCAAGAGCAGACAGATCCTGAGCTATATAAAGATAATAAAGATTATTTTATCAGGGTATCTGCAGATCCTGATAAAAAGATATTAAAAGTAGAAGATAACGGTATTGGAATGACCTATGATGAAGTCAATGAAAATATCGGAACAATCGCCCAGAGTGGGACTAAAGCTTTTATGGAAGCTTTGGAAAAATCAAAATCCGAAAGCACTCTTTCTCCTGATTTGATTGGTCAGTTTGGTGTTGGATTTTATAGCGCTTTTATTGTGGCATCAAGAATAACTTTGATAACAAAGACAGCAGGCTCTGAAAAAGGTGTTAAATGGGTATCTGATGGTCAAGGGTCATATACCATTGAAGAAGTTGAAAAAGAATCCAGAGGTACTGAAATTACCCTTGAATTAAAAGATCCTGAAGACGGAGAACAGAATTTTACAGAAGAATATACCATAAGACATATTGTTAAAAAGCATTCTGATTTTGTTCAATACCCAATAATTATGAATGTAGAAAAAACAGAACCTATTCCGGAAAACGAGCAGATCAAAGATAAAGATGGAAAAGTAGTGGGGGAAACCACAAGGACAAAAAAAGAAGATGAAACCCTTAACTCCATGAAAGCAATCTGGTCAAGAACCAAGGATGATGTTACAGAAGATGAGTATGAAGAATTTTATAAGCATATAAGTCATAACTGGGACAAACCTGCAGCACGTATCCATAAACGATTCGAAGGTGTAACTGAGTATGATGTATTAATGTTTCTTCCTTCAAAAGCTCCTTTTGACCTTTTCCAGGCAAACAGGAAACATGGCATGCAGCTTTATTGTAAACGTGTTTTTATTATGGATGATTGCAAAGAACTTTTACCTGAATACCTTGGATTTGTTCAGGGGGTTGTTGATGCTCCTGATCTTAATTTAAATGTCAGCCGTGAAATTTTACAGGAAGACCGTTTTGTAAGAAGCATTAGAAAAAATCTTGTAAAACAGGTTTTTTCAACCCTTGAAGCCATGGAAAAAGATAAATATGAAGAATTCTATGAAGAGTTTGGAAAAGCTTTAAAAGCAGGTATCCCAACTGATTTTGACAATAAAGAAAAAATCGCTTCATTATTGCGATATAAAACCACTAAATCTGAAGGTAAATATATATCCCTTGATCAATATATTGAAAATATGAAAGAAGATCAAAAAGAGATATATTATATTACCGGCGAAGATATTAATTCCCTTAAGAACAGCCCTCTTCTTGAAGCATTAAAAGAAAAAGATTTTGAAGTTCTTCTCATGGTTGATCCTGTTGATGAATGGGTTGTACAATCTCTTACAGAATATAAAGAGAAAAAATTAAAAAGTGCTGAAAAAGGTGATCTTGATCTTAACAAGATTGATGATAAGCAAAAAGATGAATTCTCTGCTCTTTTAAAATTTATTAAAGAGAAATTAGGGGATAAAGTAAAAGATGTTGAAATATCAAAAAGGCTTAAAGATTCTGTGTCATGCCTTTCAGCCGATGATTTTGCCATGAGTTCTTATATGGAAAAAATCCTGAAAGCTTCAGGTCAGGATGCTCCAAATCAGAAACGTACCATGGAAGTTAATATTGCCCACCCTGTTATGGAAAAGATTAAAGAAATTTTTGAAACAGATACAAATAATCCTGTTCTTAAAGATTATAGTGATCTTCTTTATGACCTTGCACTAGTCAGTGAAGGCGGTAAAGTTAATAATCCTTCAAAATTCAGTAAACTTGTGGGAGATCTTATGGTTAATGCTCTATGAGCCATAAGGTGCATAAGATAAGAAGTTATCAGACAGACCATGAACAGATTTATATTGAGAGCCTTGGCTGTGTCAGAAACAATATTGATTCGGAAGTCATGGCAGGTCACATTGAACAGGCAGGGCATAAAATCGTTACAGATCCGTCCAATGCGTCTGTAATTATTGTAAATACTTGTGGATTTATATCAGCAGCTTCAGAAGAAGCTGTTGATATAATCCTTGCCATGGCAGCTTATAAGGAAACAGGTCTTAAACGTCTTGTGGTTACAGGCTGCCTTGTTGAACGTTATAAAAATGATGACCTTATGTCTTCCATGCCTGAGGTGGATGCTTTTCTTGGTATCGGAGCAATAAATCATATTGTTGATGCCATTGAAGATAGAAATTTAAAGCCTTTTACCCTTTTCCCTGCACCTGAAGACAAAAAAGAAGTTTTCCCGGGAGCAAGAAAGTTTTCACTTGTAACTCCCGGATATATTAAGGTTTCAGAAGGATGTAATAGAAAATGCACATATTGTATTATCCCAAAGCTTCGTGGGTATCAGCGAAGCAGATCTGTTGATGATATTTTGTGTGAGACTCAAGAGCTTATTGAAAAAGGTTCTAAAGAGATTGTTCTGGTGGCTGAAAGCACCTCGGATTACGGCAGGGATAATCGTGATTCATCAATAATTTCATCAATATCTTTTGCTGATGTGCTTAAAAGAATTTCAGGCAAATTAAAAGCGGGCACTGGAATATTGGATCAGACACTTCCCTGGATCAGAGTCCTCTATACTTATCCTTCAAGTTTAACTGAAAATATTATTGATACCATGATAGATTTACCTGAAGTCTGTTCATACTTTGATGTTCCCATCCAGCATGCGTGTTCAAGGATTTTAAAAAGAATGGGAAGAAATTATTCCAAGGATGATCTTTATAAACTTTTTAGTTATATAAGGGAAAAAGATCCTGAAGCCGCACTTCGTACAACTATCATTACAGGTTTTCCTGGCGAGACTGAAGAAGATTTTAATGAACTGCTGGAATTTATAGAGTTTATCAAGTTTGATCAACTTGGAGTTTTTACTTATTCTGACTCCTATGATTTAAAATCCCATTGCCTTGATAACCATGTGCCGGTTGATATCGCTGAGAAAAGGCATGATATTATCATGGAAAGGCAGGCACAGATTTCATATTCCATAAACCGGAAACATATGGGAAAGATTTATAAAGTCATTGTGGAAGAAAAATCTGATAATGAAGTTTTCCTTGGCAGGACAAAGTTTCAGGCACCGGAAGTCGATGGATTAACATATCTTTATGGATTAAACCTTGAAATTGGAAGCTTTGTTGATGTAAAGATTACTGAGACTTATGAATATGATATTGCAGGGGAAGTTGTATGACTCAAAATGCAAAGAAAAACAATCTTAAAGATCAGATGATGGCAATCATTCAGGACGATCTTGAAAAAATAGAAGATGCCCTTGTGAGAAATTTAAAAGCCAATCTTGAACTTACAAGAGAAATTGCAGGTCACCTGTTATTTAGCAATGGTAAACGGTTAAGACCTCTTTTAATGATTTTCAGTGCAAAAATGTGTGGTTATAAAGAAAAACAGAATCATGATCTTTTGACTGATTTTTCAATTCTTTTTGAGTTTCTTCATGCTGCAACGCTTTTGCATGACGATGTCATAGACCAGGCAGATAAACGACGGGGGAAAACAACAGCCCATAAAATATGGGATGCTCCTAAAGTAATCTTAACCGGTGATTTTCTTCTTGCCCGTTCTTTAAATATTGCAGCAAAAACAGAAAATATTGATATAATTTCTGTTATTTCCCGTATCACTGAGGAAATGTCCCAGGGAGAGATAGATCAATTAGGTCAGATAGGGAACATCAATCTTTCAGAAGATGATTATCTACAGATTATAAGACGTAAAACAGCAGCACTTATTGAGGGCGCGTGTAAATGTGGCGCTTTACTTGCCAATGCCCCGAAAAACAGGGAAGATGCATTGTTTAATTACGGATACCATCTTGGCATGGCTTTTCAGATGGCAGATGATCTCCTTGATTATACTGCTGATGCTGATACCTTAGGAAAAAATACAGGAGCTGATTTAAGAGAGGGCAAACTGACCCTTCCTTTAATAAAAACTTTTAAAAGAGCTTCAAAGGATGATAAAGATAAGATAAAAAGGATAATCAAAGCAGAAGATTTTGATCAATCAGAATTTAAGGCACTCATTTTAATGATCAGGAAATATAAAGGCATTGAATATACTCAGGAAAAAGCATCAAAACATATTAAAAAGGCAAAAGAAAACCTTGAAATGTTTGAACAATCAGATCAGAAAAAATTATTGACAATGCTTGCAGATTATTCAATTGAAAGGAAGGTATAAATAGTAATGAAGACAATTTTGACCATGAGGCAAGTGATTTTTTTTATTTTGATTTCAGGATTAATTTTTGTAAGCACTGATAATCTCCAGGCAAAGCAGAATCAGAAAATATTTACCATAGTCTCCACAGGGACTCAAAAAATTGTTTCGAATTTTTCTCCTGAAACTAAGAAGCAAGCAGTATCAGCAGCTCTCCAAACATCGGTGGAAAGAGCAGTATCAGAAATTATAGTACCTGAATTATTTGCTGCAAATTTTGAAACTTTATATCGTAATATATTATCAAATCCGTCAAAGTATATTTTAAATTATAGTGTTGTTGCAGAATTAAAACAGGAAACCAGATATGTTGCAGCCGTTAAAGTCAAAATTAATTTGACCCGCCTTAAAAAATATTTAAAAAGATATGGCGTGATAAAAAATAATAGTGCAAAGCCCTCTGTATTGGTTTTAATCAGTGAGCAAAGCCAGGATGATATCAGTCCAAAATATTGGTGGAAAAAAGATTCCATACCATACGAATCTTTGATTTCAGGTGAGATTACAAAATTATTGACTGATGAAGAGTTTATTGTAACAGGGCGTAATACAAAAGCAATTGATTTGAAAAAATTAAAAATTAATTTTAGTTCTATTTATGATGTAAAAGCTGCAATCAAGCTTGGGTCGAAACTCAAAGCAGATATTATTATTCTGGGAAAAGCAGAATCTTTTGAAGCATTGAACAGGATGGGGCAGAAAAAGACCTATGAAGCAGACATCTCTTTTGATATGTGGAATGTTGCTGCTAAAAAGAAAATTACAACAATCAAATTAAAAGCAACTGCCAATGATTCTGATAATGAAAAAGGCAATAAAACTGCTATGCTTGAGGCAGGTACACTTGCTGCTAAAGAAATTTCATTGCGGGCATGTAAATATTGGGAAGAAAATATTCTTAAAAAAGAGCACTTTATTGAAACAAGAATTGAAGGCGAAGATTATCTTTCAAGTTTTATCCTGCTCAGGAAAACATTAAATAATATGCAGGGTATTAAAAGGGTTCAGACAAAAGAGTTAGGGGCAGATCAGGCGATTGTAAGTATTTTATTTAAAGGGAATGCAGATAAGCTTGCCCAGGCTCTGTTACTAAAGACTTTTAAATCTTTTGGTCTTGAAATCTATAATGTGAAGGATAGGTCATTAACAATTAAGTTTGTTCCAAAGATTTAGCATTTTCAATCATAAAATGTAATCTGTTTTGTATATTTACTTCACTTGCACCGGCATCAAAGTCTAAAAAGAGCAGATTCATATCAGGAAAGATCGCTTTAATCTTTGTTTCTATGCCTTTAGAGATAATATGGTTTGCTATGCATCCAAAGGGTTGAAGGCTCACCACATAATTAATCCCCTGATCTGCAAGACAACCGATTTCTCCTGCCACAAGCCAGCCTTCCCCGAATTGGTTGGTCATGGACAAGACTTTACAAGCCTTTTCAGCAATGGTGTTAATATTATAAAAAGGAGTATAGAATTTGAATTTTGAAAATATAGTTTCAATTTTTTTATGATATTTGTTGAGAAATAATTCAAGGGGATAGCCTAAAATGTCAGATATTTTTCTGTTTCTAATTTTCGATTCAATATTTATTTTATAATTTACTAAATCCTGGGTGAAAAAATCAATAATGGGAGGAAAAATGGGTTCGATTTCATGTTTAATAAGAAAGTCTGCCAGGTGCTGGTTTCCAAAATGATTATATTTTATATATATTTCTCCTACAATACCGATTTTTGGCAATGTTTTTTCAATAATCTCAATATTATTAAAATCATTAACAGCCTGGGTTAATAATTTATAAATTTCAGAATAATTATTTGTTTTAATATGGGGAATAACTTTATTTATATAATATTTTCTTAAATTATCGGTTTCTCCTTTATGAACCTCCCGAACAATGGTTGTATAATACATCTTAGCAATACAATCGGCAAACATGGTTGAAAGAAAGAGTATTTTGGTCATTTTCAGCCAGTTAATTTCAAATCCAGGTTGATCCACAAGCCCATGGGCAGCAGTGACTGAAATAATGGGGATGTCATTAAAACCTGCTGCATTCATTGCTTTTCTGATCAGGGACAGGTAACTTGTTGCTCTGCACTGCCCCCCGGTCTGGGTGATGCCTATGGCAATTTCACTATTTTTATATTTCTGGCTCTTAAGAGCCTTGATTATATCACCAATCACTAAGGTTGCAGGGTAACATATATCGTGGTTGGAATATCTAAGTCCCATTTCCACAGAGTCGTGATTCGGTTTTGGAAGGATTACGAATTCATATCCGGCATTGGCAAATATTGCGGGCAGATAAGGAGAATAATCCTCTGCAAAAAAAGGCGCCAGAATAGTTCGGTGTTTATCTTTTTTGTCGAATTTTGGTATGGGCAGTCTTGGGATTATTTTATTTTCCTGTCTGCCTTTCAGCATTTCTAACGAGGTAAACATGGAGCGCAGCCTGAGTTTTACCGAGCCTATGCTTGATATTTCATCAACTTTGATTAATGTATGGTTTTTCCCCCTGGTATTTAATATCTCTTTTACTTCATCTGCAACTATGGCATCAGGACCGCATCCAAAAGAATTGATTTGGATTAATTGAAAATTATTTTTCTGCTTTGTCAGAAATTGTGCTGCATTATATAAACGATTTGGGTAAGACCACTGGGTGATAACCTGAATATCGCCTGACAAATTTTTAGAAGATACAATTGCATCTTCTGTTATTGTATCGATTTCAAAATCAGACAGAATTTCCGGTATTTTATGGTTGATTAAAGGGTCAATATGATATGGTCTGCCTGCAATAATAATCAGGATAGTATTATTATTTTTTGCTTTGGCAATCAATTGTTCTGCTTTTGTTCTTATTTTATTTTTATATTCCTGTTGGGCAAGAAGAGCCTTGGCAAAAGCCTTGTTAATGGTTTTTGTCTTGATTTTGAATTGTTTTAAATAAACCATGCAGGTTTTTTTTAATAAATTGATATTGTGAAAACTAACCACTGGCTTGTCTAAAGGAATATTAAATTGTTTATCAGGGTTTACTGCGCTTGCAATGACATCAGCATAGCTGCTTACAATGGGACAATTAAATGAATTGGCTGCATTATTAAATTCTTTATTTTCATAAATCACAATGGGATAAAATATGCGATCTACCTTTTGTTCTGCAAGATTATATATATGCCCATGGGTAAGTTTTGCAGGAAAACATATGCTGTCTGACATGATTGTTCCCATGCCTTTTTCATATATTTGCATGGTGGATGGAGATGAAAGTTTAACATCAATATTGCATTGGGTAAAAAGAGTATGCCAGAAAGGAAAATTTTCATATATGTTGAGGCATCGTGGAATACCCATGGTAAAAACAGGATTGTTGATGTGCTGCACAGCTCTGTCAAAAAGAAGACCAATTTTAAATTCAGGAAAGTTAAAGCCTTTTTTCCTTTTTTGTTCATGGGTGTTGTAAAATTTAGTGCACTTGTTGCCTGAAAAAAATTTTTTCTTGTTGGGGAAAATAAATATGGTTATTGCACAATTGTTTTCACACCCTTTGCAATGTATTTGTTTTGTTGTATAATTTTTAACCTTAGCCAGGTTATTTAAATCCATGAAATTTGTAACTTGATGAGGATTGTTTTGATATGCTTTATATGCAATCAATGCCGCTCCAAAAGCTCCCATAAGTTCAGGTATATCAGAACATTTTATATCTTTTCCTGAGAGCTTTTCCAAAGCCCTGATGATTGATGGATTCTTAAATGTACCACCCTGGAGCACAATATGATCCCCCAGTGAGGACATATTATTTAGTTTCAGGACTTTAAACAGACAATTTTTGATTACTGAATAGGATAGACCTGCACTTATTTCTTCTATGGATGCATTTTCTCTGAGGGCTTGTTTAACCCTTGAATTCATAAACACTGTGCATCTGCTGCCAAGGTCACAAGGGTTTTCAGCCTGGCATGCCATTTTACCAAATTCTTCAACACTGAAATTCAATGAATCTGCAAATGTTTCAATAAAAGAACCGCAACCTGATGAGCAGGCTTCATTTATTTCTATTCTATTTATTATGCCATTGGTAATAAATAGAGCTTTCATATCCTGTCCGCCAATATCAAGAATAAAAGAAACCCGGGGCTCTATATGTTTTGCAGCTTCATAATGAGCAATGGTTTCCACAATACCTTTATCTATACCAAAAGCAGTCTTGATCAGGTCTTCTCCATAGCCTGCAATGGCAGTTTTTACAATCTTGAGATTGGGGTTGTCTTTTTGGATTTTAGTCTTAAAAATTTGTAAACCCTGTACCAGCGTCTTTATTGGAGTACCGTTGTTGTTTTGATACCAATTGAACAAGATTTTTTTATCATTACCGATAACAACTATTTTAGTAGTTGTAGATCCTGAGTCTATTCCTAAAAAACATTGATTGTCTTTATATTCTTTTAAACTTTGTTTTTGAATCTTGATACGGGTATTTTCTTTTTCCCAGGAAATAAATTCATCATTATTTTTAAAAAGAGCAGAGATTCTATTCTGATTAAAGATTTTAATATGTTTTTTATTCTTTAATTTATCAATTATTTCTGTAATTGATAAAAAAGGTGAATTTTTTTTATTTCGATTATATAGTGCAGCCCCTAAAGCCGGCAATAATTCGGGTCTTTCAGGAGTAATCCTGTCAGATACGGGAATGTTTAAAACTTTTAAGAAGCTGTGAACAAGTTCTGGCAAAAAAGCAAACACGCCGCCGCACAAAAGGATTTTTGGTTTTATATCAAATCCCCTTGCCAGAGTGTTTATGCATTGAATGGCAACTGCATGGAATACAGAAGTTGCAATGTCTGCCCGGGGGATATTTCTGCTCAGCAAATTCTGCACATCTGTTTTTGCAAATACTCCGCACCTGGATGCAATGGGATAAACAGATTCATGATTTTGAGCAAGATCATTTAGTTGTGGCAGTGTAAGATTTAATAACGAAGCAATTTGATCAATAAATGCTCCGGTTCCTCCTGCACAGGCTCCATTCATTCTTATGTCAGGCGGTTTGTTTTTATTGATAAAAATCATTTTGGAATCTTCACCACCTATATCAATAACAGTTCGGGTTCGGGGATATTTTTCCATGATAACTTTATTTGTACATATTACTTCCTGGACAAATGGAATATCAAGCTTGGTTGAGAGCCCTAAACCTGCAGAGCCTGTGAGGCAGACATTAAGCAGACAATTTTTTTCCTGGTCCCTTAAGGCGATAAGAAAATTTTCTACTGTTTCAACTATTTTGGCGCTATGCCTTTGGTACCTTGAAAAAATAAGATTATTATCTTTGTCAATGATTGCAATTTTAGCTGTTGTAGAACCGACATCTATGCCAGCTCTATATATTTTATCTTTGTGCAATTTATTTTTTCCGATGCATATATTTTTTTGAAAACAGCTGTTACCAGTATTAAATTCAATTTTAAAATATTGTAACAGAATTTATCATAAGTTTATTCAGGTGTGCAAGCCTAAATCTTTAATCTGTTTTACTGAGAATATCCAAACCTTGCGTATTGGGCATTAATTTGTAGAGGTTTTTTATGAATTTACAAATTTTAAATTATAATATATGTTCGATTTATTATTTTTTTTTTAATAGCATTAATTTTTGTAGGAAAGAGATTAGGAATGGAAAAAGTTGCAAAAATAATTAAAGGTGCTCCACTGAAAGAATTACCGGTTCCTGGGAAAACATTACCAGAAATTTTTTTAAAACAGAAAAATAAATATGGCTCAAATAGAGTGGCATTGAGAGCAAAGAAGAATGAGGCCTGGAAAGAATATTCATGGGATGATTATTTTGAAAATGTTAAAAATGTTGCAGCAGGGTTTTTGGCGCTTGGGATTAAACCGGCAGACAGGGTTTGCATTGTATCATCAAATTGTCCTGAATGGCTTTTTATAAATCTTGCTTTGCAGAGCCTTGGTGTATACCTTGTTCCTGTTTATCCAAATAGTACGCCTGATCAGGTGAAATATGTGGTTGAACATTGTGCTGCAAGATTTTTGATCGTTCAGGATAATAATCAATTTAAAAAAGTTGCAAAATGGCATAATAATATATCTGGTTTGTCCGGAACCATATTAATATCTGGAGAGTCTTTATCTGGAGAACCTTTGGGAAATGTTTCAAGCTTTGTTGAATTTCTTGACCAAGGTTGTGAATGGAAGAAAAAGAACAGACAAGATTTTCTGGAAGATTATATAGGTAAGTTAAGACCTGACGACCCTGCCGGAATGATCTATACCTCGGGTACAACAGGTCATCCAAAAGGAATTATTGTTTTACAGAAGAATCTTGTTTTTGAAGCAGCAAGCCTTTTGACCTTGTATGATAATATATTTGAGGAAGAGACTATTTCCTTTCTTCCCCTGTCCCATATTGCCGAACAGATACAGACTGTAAGCTGTGCCATTGCAGGGGGATTTCTAGTTTCTTTTGCCAGGAGCATTGAGACAGTAAAAGACGATCTTCCCCAGATAAGACCCACATTGTTTTTTTCAGTACCGCGACTATATGAAAAAGTATATTCTGCAATTACAGAGACTGTTTCAGGGTCATCTTTTATTAAACGATCCTTATTTGGCTGGGCTTTAAAAATTGGTGAAAAAATCAGGGTATATAGAAATAACAACCTTGATATTCCTTTTTTTGAACAAAAACAATGGGCACTTGCCAACAAGCTTGTGTTTTCAAAATTGAAAAAAAAGATGGGTCTTGATAGAACACATTTTTATCTAAGTGGAGCTGCACCTCTGCCTGTTGATGTTGCTAAATTTTTTGGAGCTATGGGCATGGATATCCATGAGGTGTACGGGCAGACAGAATGTACTGGAATATGCACTGCCACAAGCCCTGGCAAGGTTGTGCCAGGTATTATCGGTCCTCCGATCCCAGGTTGTGATGTGGGAATTTTAGAGGATGGAGAAATATTTATCCAAGGTGATAATGTTTTTAAAGGTTATTGGGATGATGAGAAGAGAACTGATAAAGCATTAATAAATGACTGGCTTTATACAGGTGATATCGGTGCGTTCCATGAGGATTCATACCTGGAAATAACCGATAGAAAAAAAGATATTATTGTTACTTCCGGTGGCAAAAACGTTGCTCCTCAGAATATAGAATGCATGATTAAAGGATATCCATGTATTTCCCAGGCTATTGTTATAGGAGACAGGAGAAAATATCTCACATGTTTGATGACCCTTGATGAGGACAGCCTGCCTGAATTTTGTGCACGCCTTGGAGTTAGCAGCATTAATCCTGAAGAAGCAGTTGAACATAGAACTATTATTGAGAATATTCAGGCGTATATTGATAAAATTAATAATAACCTTGCAAGGTTTGAAACCATTAAATATTTTAAAATTCTTCCTGAATGCTTTTCAATTGAAACAGGGGAACTGACACCTACCATGAAGGTGAAACGTCAGGTTGTCAATAAAAAATATAAACATATAATAGATTCAATGTATTAAGACGGTTTTTATTTATGTATAAGAAGATTCAGAGATTACACAATGGACCTGAATGTGGTCTGGTTAAGTATTTTTTCAGCAGAGTAATGATGCGTATTGTCGGGTGGAAAGTTACAGGGCAGCTGCCTTGGGATAAAAAATTTGTTCTCATAGGTGAACCTCACACCAGTAACTGGGATTTCCTTTTAATGTTCGGTGCTGCATATTCGCTGGGTCTGAATATCTCATGGCTTGGCAAAGATAGTATTTTTAAATTTCCTTTTGGCACCATAATGAAATGGTTTGGAGGGATACCGATTGATAGAAGTAAAAAACATAAGCTTGTAGAAAAAATTATTAAAGTATTTAATGGATCAGACCGGTTTGTCGTGGTCATAGGTCCTTCAGGTACAAGAAGTAAAAGAGAATATTGGAAATCAGGATTTTACTGGATTGCCCATAGTATAGATATTCCTGTTGTATGTGGCTATCTTGATTTTATCAATAAAATTGTACATATAGGTCTTGTTTTTACCCCCACAGGCAATTTAAAAGCAGACATGGATAAAGTCCGCAGATTTTATAAGGGGATCCATGGCAGACACCCTGAAAAGGAGAATATTATAAGGCTGAGAGATGAATAATTGTTTTTTGGTTTCAATTGTTTATGAGAATGTACATGTGTAATTTATTTATTATAATTAAATAGTTTGAAATATTTGACAACTTGAATTGCATTTGTTATCACTTTCATCAAAATTTTGTTTTTTTTTGGTTGAAATTTAAATAGCTGAGGACTTTTTAGATTGGTGACTTTTTTACAAACAAATATCAGTATTCTAACCTATATTAATCCGGAGATAAACAATGAGTAATGAACAAACATGGGATTGGCAGACAATTTCAAAGGAAATACCGGTAAAAGAATTAAAAGACAGGTTTAACTGGATAGAAGAATTTTGTGTCAGTCCCGATGGAGAAAAAATTGCTGCGATTGTTAATATCGATGAAGCTGAATTCAGTGTTTGTGTAAATGGTGAGATATGGGAAGAGACATTGGAAAAAGCATGGGGCTTGAGATTTTTGCCAGACGGTAGACTCATAGCCATGGTTGCCAATGATGAGGAATGGACTGTTTGTGTGGATGGGACGTCCTGGGAAACAAAATTTGATTATATCTGGGACCTTAAAAATTCGTCTGATGGATCTTTTATTGGAGCTGCGATCCAGAGTGATGGTCAATATGGTATGGTTGTAAATGATAAAGTATGGGATCACCTGTATGAAAATATTTCAGGTGTAGTATTGAGCGACCAGGGGACATCAGCAGGTGTGGTCCAGGTAGATACAATGGGGCAGGGTGATATTGACGGATTCAGGGCAGGTCTTTTTTCCATTGCACTAGATGGTGAAGCTTTACCGGGTAAATTCATGAATGCCTGGGATATTGCTTTTGATAATAAGGGCAAGAATATAGCCTGCTCTTTAAGAAAAAATCGTGTTGATTATTCTATATATAATGTTAATCAAGCATGGGATAAGAACTTTCAATTTACCTGGAAACCTGAATTTACAGGAGATGGATCTTCCTTAATTGCTCCGGTGAAGCAAGGTGGGAAATGGTTGCTATTTAAGGATCAAGTCCCTTTGTGGGAAAAACAATATGAGCAGCTTTGGAAACTTGCTGTACATAATAATTCTGATAAAATTGCTGCAATTGTCTCTGAATCTTTTGGGAAATGGACTGTTTGCGAGAATGATAAAACCTGGGATATCCAGTGTGGAGCAATAATATCTGATCTGTTCTATTCAAAAACTGGTGATTCCCTTGTGGGGGTTTTCAAAGATAAGAAATATTGGGATATTGCTGTGAATGGAAAATCTTGGAATATTCAGGCAGATAAATTATGGAATCCTGTTATCAGCTCTGATGATAAAATTTTTGCAACCCGCATGGAAAAAAATGGACAATATCAATTGGTTGTTAACGGGAAAGTCTATGGAGATACCTTTGATATGGTATTTGAACCACGGATAAGCCCTGATAATGATAAAATTCTTTTAAAAGCAATTCAAAATGGTGTTTATACGCGGCAAATACTTAGTTTAGACAAAGTTCTATAAAGGAGAAAATATGCACGCTTTTATTAATTTTATAATGGGACCCATGGTCTGGATTTCCTTTTTAATATTTTTTGTCGGGGTGTTTTTCAGACTTTATAAAATGTTTTTGCTTGTTAATAAAACAGAAAAATTTATTTTTTCATATATGTCGTTAAAATACAGTCTAAGGTCGATTTTTGCATGGCTGACTCCTTTTCTTCCGGTAAGTACAAGAAAAAGCCCGGTTTTCTGGGGAGTATCATATATTTTTCATTTGTTATTGTTTTTAGTCCCTCTTTTTTTACTTTCCCATGTTATGCTTCTTGAAGAATCAATACAATTATCATGGATAACTTTTGACGATTCCATTGCTGATATTTTAACAATTATAATAATTCTGGCATTGATCTTTTTTATAATCAGAAGATTTGTAGTGCCTGAGGTGAAATTTTTAACAAGATTATCAGATTTTGTTTTTATTCTGATTGTGGCTCTCCCTTTTGTGACAGGATTTTTAGCATATCATCAGGCTTTTGCCTATAGTACCATGATGATTGTTCATGTGTTGTCAGGAGAGCTTATGCTTATTTTGATACCTTTTACCAGATTTTTTCATATGTTTATGGCGCCATTCACACGAGCTTATATAGGCTCTGAATTTGGCAATGTCCGTCATGCACGAGATTGGTAATCAATATTTAAGGAGATATCCATGGAGGATACAATAAATAAAGATCCGGAAACTTTAGCAAAAGAAGTTGTTGATGATGGTATTGAAAAAGGATTAGCAAGGCTTACGCCTGAAAAAATATCTCAAACAATAAATCAGATTATAACAAAGGAAACCGGCGCACGTTTTAAGGCATATATAGAAACATGTATGCGCTGTGGTCTGTGCGCAGATGCATGCAGTATTTTTCTTTCCAATGACAGGAAACCTCAATATTCTCCTGCTGCCAAGGTTAAACAAACCCTTTTTGAAATGATTAAGAAGAAAGGTAAGGTTTCCAAGGAGTTTTTAAAAGATGCTGTGAGAATTTCTTATACAGAATGCAATGTATGTAAAAGATGTGCCATGTATTGTCCTTTTGGGATAGATATTGCTTATATGATGCTTATGGTCAGAAGGATCTGCCATAAGCTTGAGATCACGCCTCTTTATATTCAGGATACGGTAAATTCCCATTCTGCTACCATGAATCAGATGTGGGTTAAAGAGGATGAATGGATTGACACTTTGCAATGGCAGGAAGAAGATGCAAGAGAAGAATTTGAAAATTTGAGAATTCCCCTTGATAAAGATGGTGCTGATATCATGTATTCTGTTATTGCTCCGGAGCCTAAATTCCAGGCAGGATTGATTTACCAGACAGCTGTGATTATGCATGTCGCAGGGCAGGATTGGACAATGCCTTCTACCCCTGGTTGGGATAATAGTAATATGGCAATGTTTACAGGGGATTTTGAAATATCAGGTCGTATAGCCCAGGCACATTATGATACTGCTGCAAAATTACACGTAAAAAAGATTGTCATGGGGGAATGCGGTCATGCTTTCAGGTCTGTTTATGATGTGGGCAATAGATGGGTAGGCTGGGAAATGCCACCCTTTGAACTTGTTCATGCCATAGAATTTTTCCATGATCTTCTTACGTCAGGAAAAATCAAGGTAAAAGAAAAATATAAGAAAACAGTTACTCTCCATGATCCCTGCAATGTATCCCGGGGCAGAGGTCTGCATTTTAAAGCAAGGGAAATGGTTAATATTTTGTGCGAAAATTTTATTGAAATGACCCCGAATATGGAGCATAACCATTGCTGTGGAGCAGGCGGTGGAGTTATTAATTGCGGACCTCCCTGGAAGGGCACAAGAATGAATAATAACAGAGAAAAAGCAGAACAACTAAAAAGAACTAAAGCCGAAGTTCTGATTGCGCCTTGTCATAATTGTCACAGTGGACTTGAGGATATTGTCCAACATTATGAATTGGGTATGGAAGTTAAGTTTTTTGGAGATATAATTTACGAAGTTATGGAAAAGACAATTTTTCAGAAAGGTGATTTGTGATGAAATTTAAGCAATGCATAATCATTGTATTTATAATTTTGTTTGTAGGCTCGTTTTTTGTATATTCAGAAGAAGGTGAGGACATTCCAAGGCTTGATAATTCTGTTTTTGAAAATCCCCAAAGACCTGCTGTTGTATTTGATCATGATCTTCACAATGAAAAGGCAGGTTTGGAGGAAAATTGCAATACCTGCCACCATGTTTATGAGGATAAAAAGCTTGTTCCTGATGAGTCATCTGAAGACAATTCCTGCTCTGAATGTCATTCTATTAAGAAAACAAAAGATAATTCAATAAGCTTGCGCCAGGCTTTTCATAAAAGGTGTAAAGACTGCCATTTTAAATTAAAAAAAGGACCTGTCTTGTGTGGAGAATGCCATAAGAGGTAAGATTTGACCTTATTATAAAATTTTTAGAGTCTGTTTACAGGAACATTGGCAAGTTTGTCTTCAAAATAGTCATCCATTAAATCTTTGTATTTGTCTTCAGGATATTTTTTGCCACAGGACCTGCAGCAAAGATATACGCTTTTTCAGGTTTTTTTCAGGTATAGTCTACCGTTGCAACTCAAGCAGTGTGCTTTAAATTCATTCAATTTTTATATTTCCATATTTATTTATGTTGGTGTTTGTTTAAAAAATTAATTATGGCATAATAGAAGAAAACAATGACTATGTCAATTCTTTGATTGACAGTATAATGAATAATTAAATGTTGTATATGTTTACATAATAGATTGGTTGGAGAAATAAATGGTACTTTTTACCTTGGAAAAGAATGAAGATATTGCAATTGTTAAGATGATCAATGGGACCAACAGGCAAAACCTTGATTTTGCCAGAGAATTAATTAAATTGTTTGATGAAATATTGGCTGACAATGATATTAATTCAATAATATTAACGTCTTCCGATGAAAAAAATTTCAGCCAGGGAGTTGATGTTGAATGGCTTATGAAGAAATTTGAACAAAAAGATTTTGATAGTATAAGATCTTTTCTTTACACAATGAATGATGTTTTTAAAAAATTGCTTTTAATGCCTGTCCCTGTGATTGCAGCAATAAACGGGCATGCTTTTGGTAATGGTGCAATGCTTGCCTGTGCCTGTGATTTCAGGTTTATGAGAAAAGATAAAGGCTATTTTTGTTTTCCTGAAGTTGATATAAAGATTCCTTTTCTTCCCGGAATGATTGCTTTTGTGAGAAAGGCAATCCCGGAATATAAATTTAATGAACTTAAGCTCACAGGTAAAAAAGCTACGGCAAGTGAGCTTTTTGAGCATCATATAATTGAAAAAGCATGTGATGGACAGACCTCCTTGATTGAAGAATCTTGTGCCTTTGCAAAACAATTCAAAAAAAATCGGCAGATTTTTTTTGAACATAAAAAACGTATGTATAAACATATTATTAAAATTATGGATAATGAAGATCCTGAGTTTATTGATCCTGTCAATTTATTCATACCTTGATTTTTATTTTATTCCAATATATCAGGCTGAAATTTGAGTGTTGCAAAATAGTCATTGATATCTTCAGCTCTTCTTATGAGTTCAATACTGCCATCTTTTTTTAATAAAAGTTCTTTAGGTCGGAGATGTCCATTATAGTTAAACCCCATGGAGTGCCCATGGGCGCCTGTGTCATGGATAATTAAAAGATCTCCTTCTTCAGTTACGGGCAATTTTCTTTGAATAGCAAATTTATCAATGTTTTCGCATAATGAACCTGTAACATCAACTTTTTGACATGGCAGAGACCTGTCTTTACCATGTATGTGGATATGGTGGTATGTCTCATACATGCCCGGGCGCATGAGTGCAGACATGGATGCATCAACACCCACATATTTTCTATAAATATTTTTATGATTAATCACCTTGGTTACTAAGGCTCCATGGGGACCTGTAATATATCGTCCGCTTTCCATAAAGAGCTTTGGAATAAAACCTCTGGAAACTTTGAAATTATCAAGAATTTTATATATGTCTTTTGCCATAAGTCCTAAATCAAGGTGCTGCTGATCCGGTTGATATGGTATTCCAAGTCCTCCTCCAATATTTATAAATTCAAATTCTATATCAAGGCTTGTTGAAACAAGATCGACCATATCTAAAAGCATCTTAGTTGTCTCAACCATATATTCATAATTAAGCTCGTTGGATGCAAGCATTGTATGCATACCAAAACGTTTTGCACCTCTTTTTTTTGCTTCTTCATAGGCAGGCAAAATTTGATCATGGCTGACACCATATTTTGATTCCACAGGGTTGCCGATTATTTTATTACCTTTACGTCTTGGTCCCGGATTATACCGGAAACAAATGAGTTCAGGCATTACAGGGATTTTGGAAATAAGAGATATGTCATCAAGATTCAGGATGCAGCCTTTATTTTCCAGGGCAATCTTCAATTCGCCCAGGCTTGTATTGTTTGATGTGAACATTATATCTTCACTAAAACTCTTAATACTCCTTGCAAGAAGCACTTCAGGTGAAGAGCTGCAGTCAAATCCAAAATTCATTTCTTTCATTATTGACATTATTTTTGGATTTGGCAGTGCTTTTACAGCAAAGAATTCTTTAAAACCATTTATTTTTGCAAAAGACTTTTTTAGATTTTCTCCTGTTTCTCTGATTCCTTGTTCATCATATATATGAAAAGGTGTCCCGAAATGTTCCGCTGCTTTGGTAACAACATTGGAAAGTCTTTGTTTGAAATCCTTGGACATGGGCATGATTAATTTCCTCCATTTTGTTCTGGTATCACAATTTGCGCGCTTTCTTTATAAGTTGCAAGGGCAATAAGTGTTTTAATATTTGAAATATTATTTATTATATAAAAACTTTTTCTTAAAATTTTTTCGAGTTCCCGGGCGCTTGAAGTCCTTAATTTGACAAGGATACAATCTTCTCCGGCAAGGTGATGCACTTCCTGAACATGTTTGATATCTGTAATAATATTACAGGTGTCCTGGATAATAGTAATATCTTTGAGTTTGATCTGGATAAAGGCAACCAGAGACTGGTTAAAATGTTCAGGATTGAGACGGACTTCATACCCATCAATAATTCCACGACATTCAAGCCTTTTAATTCGCCCCAGTACAGCTGAAGGTGCCATTTTGATTTTTCTTGCAACATCAATATTAGGTATGCGGGCTTTTTTCTGTAAGATTTGAAGAATGTTTTGGTCTGTCTTATCCATTATTTATAATTCCTTATTTTTATAATATATACGAACTATATTCTAAATTATTCTTTTTGTAAAGAACAAATCTCATAAAAAAATAAAAATTTAAGAAGTATATTCTATAGCAGGAATTTTGAGTATTTGATTCTTTAAATAAAATGAGGGAGATTTTTATTGATATTAAACTAATAATAAGATATTATCTTAAAAAGATTCAGCGAAAATATAAACACCTTATAATAAAATATATATGAATATCAAACAGGCAAAATATACAGTCCTTGTTGTTGATGATGAAGAAAGCATTCTTGATGTGACAGAGGGCTTTTTTCAGCGTAAAGGGCATAGGGTTTTAACAGCAGCCGATGGAAAAGAAGCTCTGGAAATTATTGAAAAAGAAAAAGTGGATTGCTGTTTCACCGATATAAATATGCCTAATATGAACGGGTTGGAACTTGCAGAAGAACTTCATAAGAGAGATCATTCTTTTCCTGTCGTAATTATGACCGGTTATCCTTCAATTGAGAATACAATTAATACATTAAAAAACGGTGTTGTTGATTTTCTTATTAAGCCCATTAATTTAGATCAAATGGAACTGACTATGTTGCGAGTCGTGCAGCAGAGAAGCCTTTTCATTGAAAATCTTATTTTAAAAGAAGAAATAGAAAGACAGGAAAAATTAAAAAAACTCAATACTGAACTGGTTTCAAGAATTGACGATGTTAATATCCTCAACAGAATTATGGAAGATTTTTCAAATTCAGATTCCAGCCATGACATATTTAATAAGGTGGTTGAGCTCGGGTCAGAAATATTAAAAGTGGATAATGTGATTTTCCATATCTGGGTTGAACAGACAACTTCTTTGGTGATTGTTGCTTTATCTAAGAATGCTGATGAGGAGGGTGCTTTTGAAGGTATTACTCCGTTCATAATAGATGTGATCAAAACCGGTGCAGAACCGTGTCTTGTTTCCCAGGGAAGAGCTAGGAACGAACTTCCTGAAGGTGTCCTCTCCTTTATGACAGTCCCATTAAAAATCAGAGGTAAAGTTTTTGGCTCTGCCAGCGCATTTATTAATGAAGGTGAAAAAAGTTTTGATGAAAAAGATATATATTATATGACTTTTATTACAAGAAAAGCTGCTTCAGCGATTGAGAATATCGCACTCTATGAAAACATTTATGACAATCTTTTTTCTACTTTATATGCATTTGTTGCAGCTGTTGAAGCAAGGGACCGCTACACAAGAGAACACTCAACCAGGGTTGCAAAGCTTTCATATAAAATTGGAGAAGCCATGGGGTGTTCTGAAGAGGAACTGAATATTTTAAATTTTGCAGGATATCTTCATGACGTTGGTAAAATCGGAATCAGAGATGATATCCTTTTAAAACCAGGGAAATTAACTGATATGGAGTATGAGAAAATTAAAGAACATCCGGTTATAGGGGCTGATATTATAGGGAAGTTAGGATTGTGGGATAGAGAGCAGCAAATTATAAGGCATCACCATGAACGCTTTGATGGGAAAGGCTATCCCGATGGGTTAAAAGGGGATGAGATACCAAAACTTGCAAGGATTCTGGCTGTTGCCGATGTGATTGACGCCATAAGCTCAGATCGTGCATATAGAAAGCGAATGTCCTATGAAAAAATGGTGGAAGTTATTAAAGATAATGCAGGTACCCAATTCGACCCGGTAGTTGTCGCAGCTTTTTTAAAAATCGCAAACAAAAAGATGTCAAATGATTTTTAATTTCTTGAGGCAACTGATAAAATATGATAATCTATTATTTAAAGTCATTATACTGTTTAATCCATAATATGAGGTTGCTGTAATGGTGAAGCAATATAACAATAAAAAGGGTGCTGAAAGACGGAACCATGAGAGAGTGGATTTTTCAGCACCTATCAGCATTATGATAGAAACAGAAGATGATACAATTGAGGTCACAGGAGATTCACAAGATCTCAGTCTTAAAGGAATGTTTATCCCCACGGATAAAAAGGTTCCTCTGGGAAGTCATTGCATAATAAAAATTTTTCTTTCTGGAACCAGGGACAGTTTGGAACTGAATATTCAAGGAGTGATAGCAAGAGCAGAAAATAATGGTTTGGGTATTATCTTTGATTCTATGGATGTTGACTCTTTTACGTATCTTAAAAATATTGTAAAATATAATAGTGAAAATAATTAATTTAATATTTATACGAAAGGTCATGTTGTGGACGTAACTTTAATAAATCCATTTATTAATGCAACAATTAATGTTCTTGAAACAATGGCGTTTATGACTGTTTCGCCTGGCAAACCGTTTTTAAAAACAGATATTGTTGCGATAGGCGACATTACTGGTATCATGGGACTTACAGGAGTTGCGAATGGTACGGTAGCTGTGACATTTGAGGCTGATTGCATTTTGTCTATTGTGTCTAATATGTTTGGGGAAGATATGAAGGAAATCAATAGTGAGATTATTGATGCTGTCGGAGAATTAACAAATATGATTTCAGGGCAGGCAAGAAGGGAACTTGAAGAGATGGGAAAATCTTTTAAGGCTGCTATCCCATCTGTTGTTGCAGGTCATAAACATAGCATTACTCATTATACAGATGGACCAAGAATAGCAATACCGTTTACTACAGATCACGGCGAATTTGTAATCGAGGTATGCTTTGAGAGATAGAAAAGGCATTAATTTTTATGGGAGGGAGACTAAATAATGGATACATCCATCAAGGTTTTGGTTGTTGACGATTTCGCAACCATGCGCCGGATTCTTAAGAATATTTTAAAACAGCTTGGGTTTAAGAATCTTGTGGAAGCTGATGATGGTACAACTGCCTGGGATGTTCTTGAGGAGCAGAAGGTTGATTTGGTTTTAGCAGATTGGAATATGCCAAAAATGACCGGATTAGAACTTTTAAAAAAGGTCAGGGCAAGTGAGAAATATTCAAAACTTCCTTTTTTAATGGTTACTGCTGAAGCTCAGAAACAAAACGTTATTGAAGCGGTACAGGCTGGTGTATCAAATTATGTTGTAAAACCTTTTACTGCAGAAGCTATTTCAGAAAAATTAGAGAAGATCTTAAGATGACCATAACACAAGTCTTTGCAAGTGAAAGAATACTAAAAGAGGAGAATATAGTGCTGGATATCGGAAGTCGTGAACTGCTATTGCATAACATTGCAGGGTCAAGCCCTTCAATACTCTCTGTTCTTGAAAAAATAAGAAAAGTATCTCTTTCCGATGCCTCTGTATTAATCACAGGAGAAAGTGGAACCGGCAAAGAACTTGTTGCCCGGGCAATCCATGATAACAGCAGTAGGAAAGATGGACCTTTAGTTGTTATCAATTGTGGTGCAATCCCTGGTGAACTGCTTGAAAGTGAGCTTTTTGGTCATGAAAAAGGTGCTTTTACAGGTGCGCACAGAGCAAGGCGGGGTAAATTTGAAATCGCAGACAAGGGCACTGTTTTTTTAGATGAAATCGGTGATATGAGCCCGAAATTACAGGTAAAACTTTTAAGGGCTATTCAGGAACGCAAGGTTGAACGAGTTGGCGGAGACAATTCAATAGATGTTGATATAAGAATTGTTTCAGCAACTAATATAGATCTTGGGTTAGCAATTAAAGAAAAAAAATTCAGACAGGATTTATTTTATAGATTAAATGTAATTCCTTTTGAGATCCCCCCTTTAAGAGAAAGATCCACTGATATCCCGGCTTTAGTGGAACATTTTCAACAAAATTTTTTAAAAAGAAATAATAATTATAAGATTAAAATCTTTTCAGATAAGGCTATGCAGATTATGATGGACTATAGCTGGCCAGGTAATATAAGAGAACTTGAGAATTTAGTAGAGCGAATCGCAGTTATGGTTGAAGAAGATATTGTTGAAGTCAAATCATTACCTGATTATTTCAGAACTTCTTCTGAATTAGTCGCAGCTCCGACTATTGTATCGATTTTTGAAAATAATATTGGTTTTAATAAAGCCATGGAGCAATTCCAAAAAAGTTTGATATGCCATGCCCTTGATCAAACAAATTGGGTAAAGGCAAAAGCTGCAAAATTACTTAAAATGAACAGGACAACTTTAGTTGAAAAAATAAAAAAGATGAAAATTGAGCAAGGAGAATCTTTTCCTTTATTTTGAATCCCTCAGTCAAATTATTGACAATATTTCGGATTTTGTATGATAGGTAGAATAAATATTAATGTTTTTTTTAAAGTCTATTCCTGTTATCAACCCGTAAAACCTCCTACAACTACAGTGTTAAGAAAATTTGATTTTTATTCTATCTTTATTTGTTATGATATGGCATATTAATTGCTATGATAGTGATTGTAAAATATCATCCAAATTGTTTAAACTATATAAAAAGTTGCGAGCGTTATGGACGAATTAAATTCAAGATTTAAAAATTGTTTGCTATTCTTGTTGCTTTTAATGGCTGTTTTTATTTGTTTTATTGATAATGCCAATGGAAAAGAGACTATTTTTCTGAATAAAGTTATAATTGAACAGGCACCTTGTCTTGTAAAACTTTATGTAAGTAGAGAAGCTCCGTCAAAATTTATTAAAATTGATACAAAAGAAGTCTTGCTGGCATTAAAGAATGTTGTATATGAAAAAGGACTGAAAATAATTGGCAGCAAAGGTTCTCTCATAAAAGCCATTACCCTTAAAAGCCTGGAAGGGAATGTGGTTGCCGTATTAATTAGTGGGAATCGTAATTTTGAGATGGCAACGGCAAGGTTTAATAAATCAAAATCATGTTTTATAATTACTCTGGAGAAAACAGGTTCAAATTTTATCGGGAACTTTAAGGTAAAACAAAGTAAAAAAGCGGTTTCCATGAAAAGGCAATATAAAGTAATTGAGCCGAAAGTAAGAAAAATAAAAGATGAGACAGGGAATCAGAAGCCACAGTCAAAACCAGAACCGGAAAATAGATCAGAAGAAAATACACAAAAATTTGTAAAAAAAACAGATGGCAATATCACGAAAACCAAAGGCTATCACCCGGTTACAAAATCATTTAGCAGGTATTCTGGTAATATTTCGGATATATTATTGAAAATTGATCTTGCAAATTGTAAATCCGGCATATTGGGCAAGGTGTTATCATTATTAAAAAATAAACAATACAAAAATTCTCTGGACTTACTTGAGAAATTTTTTTTAAGTAAAAATCCATCATGTCTTGAACAGGCATCATATTTAAGGGCTTTTGCATATTATAAATTTGTCAAAATTAAAGAGCCCTTAAAATTGGTTCAGGCTGAACATTTTTTTCATGATGCCCTTGTTAAGTTTCCTGATTCGAAATTAAAACCTTTTGGATTTACGGCAATTGGACTTATTCAATTGAAAATCAATAATCCGGCAGTTGCTGAAGGGTACTTAACCATTGTAAAAGATAAATATAAAGGATACTCAGGGCTTGCAGAAGTATATTATTTTTTAGCAGGAATATATAAAGACCGGGGGTTTAACGAAAAGGCTTTAAGATACTATAAAAAAGTATTTGAAGAAATGCCTGATAACACATATACAGCAGATGCCGGGATAGGGTATGGCAATACATTGTTTGATAAAAGATATTATCTGGATTCCTTAAATATATTTAAATATATTGTTAAACAAAATAAAGAAAAGATTTATACGACATCAAAACTTTTATATAGCATGGGGAATGCGAATTTTAAATTAGGCAGAACATCAGAAGCCCGCAAGGATTTTACAAGAGTAATTAACCTTTTTCCTGAAATTAAAAATAAAGATATTATTTTTTGTGATATTGCCGATACCTACGCAATAGAAAATAATATTGATAAGGCAAAAAGCATGTATAGCTTTGTTCGGGAGAAGTTTCCCGATGAAAAGGGATTTATCAGAAGCTCTATCGGGCTTGCACGGTATCTTAAAGACCGTAAGGCTCGAGAAAAGCTCTATACTATGGTGAAAACCAAATTCCCGGAGAGCAGGTTTGCACGAGTAGCAATGATGAGGCTGGCAGAGATTTACCAGGATAATAAAGAATTTGAGGCATGTATTAATGAAATTGAAGAATTGCTGTCCACTAATCCTATGGGGCTGCGTTATGAAGCTGTCAGGCTTATGCAAAAAGCTTATGAAGCTCTTTTTAAAAAAGCCCTTAAAGACGATAACTATACATTGATATTGAAAAAATATGAAGAAAATTTTGTTCATCTGGACAGGATGACAAGCAGAGAGATTTCTTTAAATGTCGGGCTTTCCTATTTAAGAGGGGATCTGTATGAGCAGTCGTTTAATCATCTTATAAGCGCATATAAATTGTATAAAAGATCAAAGCGACCACCGGAGCTGCTTTTTGGTTTAGGCGTTGCAATGGATGAAACCGGTAGAGATGACGATGCCGTTAAATTACTTAAAGGATTTGTGAGAAGATTCCCAAAGGATTTAAATACTTCTGAAGCCTTTTTCAGGATGGCTGAAATTTATCTTTCTAAAAATAAATATAAAGAGTCGGGCGGCATGTTTGAAAGAGCTTATAAAGTTTGTAAAGACCCCATTAAAAAGAGTGAAATCCTTATTGGGAAAGCAAAATTTTATGAAAAACAGCAAGAATGGGCAAAGGTGACATACGTGCTTGCAAATGCAGTCCAGGATATTATGTCTGCATCTGGTAAACATCACAAAAAACTTTCATCGGTATACAGATCTATGGGTAATGCATATGTAAAACAGCATGTCTATGTAAGGGCAGCAGAATCATTTTCCGAGGCAGTTAAATTTTCTGAAACAGGTGCAATGACAGCAAATTTAAAGTTTATGATGGGAGATGCCTATCAGAAAGCAAATGTCATAAAAGAAGCAAAAAAAGTGTTTAAGAATATTGTTAAACAAGATGATTCAGTATGGGCAAGGCTCGCCGAACAACGTCTTTCTACACTGGCACTTGCAGAAAATGCAAAAAGATCATAATATCGTAAAATTTCTGGAGTTTAATATATGTCTGGTCAAAGAGTTCTGATCATACTTGAAAGCCCTAAAAAAAGGATCAAATATAAAAAACTTGCGGAAGATTCAGGCTTTCTGGTGGATTCGCTGCCTGACGGTGCTGAAGCTTTATCCCTTGCAAGTCAAATTAAGCCGGATATAATCATTGCAGATACTGCAACCCCTCAATTAAATCCTTTGATATTTTTAAAAAAAATTAATGAAGCAGATTGTAATTCCAAAGTTCTTTTTCTTTCATCTGAGCCTTTACTTGGAGATGCGGTTGAGCTGATGAAACAGGGTGCGCTTGATTATCTGGTAGATCCGATTAAAGAAGAACAGATTGTTTTCTATCTGCAAAAGATAGGATTTGATCAAGATGATCATACTTCTTTGGAAAGGAAATATGGTGGTAAGGCAGGAAAGAAAGTCGAAATAATTACAAAGGATAAAGCTGTAAAGCATTTATTAAAGCTTGCGGAAAAAGTATCAGACAGTACAGCCTCAATTCTGATTCAGGGTGAGTCAGGCACGGGCAAGGAACTATTTGCAAGATATATCCATGAAAAGAGTGATAGAAAGCATATGCCATTTGTTGCAATAAATTGTGCTGCTCTTCCTGAAACTCTTTTGGAAAGTGAATTGTTCGGGCATGAGAAAGGGGCTTTTACAGGAGCAATATCAACCAAACAGGGAAAGTTTGAACTTGCTGATAAAGGGACTCTTCTGCTCGACGAAATTTCTGAAATGCAAGTACACCTCCAGGCAAAATTATTAAGAGTGCTTCAGGAAAAAAAAGTAGACAGGGTTGGAGGAACAAAACCTATTAGTATTAATGTTCGTATTATTGCAACTACCAATAGAAATATTGAAGCATCAATAAAAGATGGCGAATTTCGTGAAGATTTATATTATAGATTAAATACAATACCTTTATTGATACCACCTCTGAGACATCGTCAACAGGACTTTGACCTTCTTTGTTCATATTTTATTAATAAGTATAGTAAAATTGACAGGAGAAATGTCAAAGGAATGACAAAACAGGCATTTTTACAACTTACATCTCAAAAGTTTCCCGGTAATGTAAGAGAGTTTGAAAATATTATTCAAAGGGCTGTTCTATTAACTGATGACGGGTATATAAAACCTTGTGATCTTTTGCTTGAACAGAATAGAGATTTGGATTCTCCTTTGTATGAGCCTGATGATAATATCGAGAATCAAGGGCAGAAAACATTAAAGGAGATGGAAAAAAAGATGATATTCCATACTTTAGATGAAACTTCAGGAAATCGAACAAACGCAGCTAAGATCTTAGGTATCAGCGTCAGGACTCTTAGAAATAAACTCAACGAATACAAGAAAACAAAAGAAACCTGATATCATAATCAAAATAAAATAGATAAGGCATATAAATTGCAAGATATTATTTGTAATACGATAAATATATCTTGTTTAAAACGTAATGTATAGATTGATGATAATTTATACATGAGATCATTTTATTAATATTTGGTTTTAGAGAGGAATGTATGCCTGATTCAAGAATTTTTGGTAGAACCTATGAAGTATTGTCAAACTCACTTGATATATCAGCAAAACGTCATAATCTTATCACTTCAAATATAGCGAATATGGATACTATTGGGTATAAACCAAAGGATCTGGATTTTAAGAAAACTTTAAAACGGCTTATGGAGCCACCAAGCCCACCTGATATGATGCAAACTGATAAGAAACATTTTTCAGGAACTGATGTGAATCCGTATTTAATCACTGGAAATAATAGTGAGGAAGTTGATATTTATCATCTTGATTCTGTTAATATTGATACGGAGATGACACATCTTGTTGAAAATAATATAAAGTATCGAACCTCAATTGAAATGCTGTTACGAAAAATGGATCAGCTTCGTTTTGCCATAAGAGAAGGAGGAAGGTAGAATATGGATCTTTTAAATGCAATGAAAATTAGTGCAACAGGTTTGAATGCCCATAGAACAAAGATGAACCTTATTGCGGAAAACCTTGCCAATGTGGATACGACACAAACAGAAGAAGGCGGACCATATAGGAGAAAAATGGCTGTGTTCAGAGCAGAAAATATCGATAAATTTAAAAGCGTGCTTGAAAAAAAAGCTGAGAAAAATAAACTCGGTAAAATTGAATTTTCTCCCATTGAATTTTCTGACGAAAAAAAAGAAGACTCAGGTGATGGAGTAGAAGTAGGTAAAATAGTTAAATCCCAGGAGGATTTTAGAATGGTTTATAATCCGGCACATCCTGATGCTGACCCTGTTACAGGTTATGTTGCCATGCCCAATGTTGACCATTTAACTGAAATGGCAGACATGATTGTTGCAAAGAGGTCATATGAGGCAAGTGTAAGTGCTATTTCAAATACAAAGGGTATGATTTTAAAAGCATTGGAAATTGGAAAATAATAAGCATGGAAATATTTTGTCAAGGAGAAAGCTATGAAAATAGGTGAAATAGGAAAAATTTCCTTAAATGGAGAAGCCCTTACAAATAAAATACAACGGCGGGATCAATCTTTTGCAGCAAGAATGGAAAAAGCAGTTAAAGAGGTGAATTTAGACCAGCATCAGGCAGATAAAGCTATTGAACAAGTTATTAATGGTGAACTTGGCATACATGAGGGTATGCTGGCGTTAAATAAGGCTGATATTTCTTTAAGGCTTTTTACACAGGTGCGAGGCAAAGTAATGGATGCTTATAAAGAGATAATTCGTATGCAGGTGTAAATTTTAATATAATCACATTATAGGTATAAAATGAATCCAGTTATTGAAAAAATATTAGAAACATTAAAAGGGCTGACTCTGGTTAGAAAGATTAGTATAGGAGTCCTTATTTTAGTCATAGTCGCAGGGTTTACAACAATGTTTCTCTGGGCAAATAAAACTAAATTTAGAACTGCCTATAAAGATTTATCTAAACAGGATGCTGCTGAAATTGTTTTCAGGTTAAAAGATACAAGTGTTCCATACAGGTTAGAAGACAGTGGTACAACAATACTTGTGCCGGAGAAACAGGTTTATGAAGTAAGACTTGCCATGGCAAAAGACGGAATACCTAAAGGTGGCGGGGTAGGGTATGAGATATTTGATAAAACAGAGTTCGGCACAACAGAGTTTGTTCAGAAAATCAATAAGAAAAGGGCTGTACAAGGAGAACTTGCAAGGACTATAAGTGCTTTTGATGTAGTAAAAAGTGCAAGGGTTATGATTGTGTTCCCAAAGGATTCCGTGTTTGTAGAAGAAAGTAAAAAGCCGTCTGCATCGGTTCTGCTCGAACTTGTAGGAGAATTGGATGAGGAGAAAAGAGCTGCCATTGCTCATTTGGTTGCAAGCTCGGTTCAGGATTTAACTCCAAAATCTGTTACAATAGTGGATACAGCAGGAAGAATCCTTTTTGAAGGTAAAACCGAAGAAGAAAAAGCAAAAATAGAAGCAAAAAATCTTGCTGATGCTCAATACCAATATAAATTACGATACGAAAAGAATATGTCAGATCGTATTCAGACTATGCTTGAAAGAATTGTCGGAAAAGATAAGGCTATTGTTCGAGTTACAGCAGAAATGGATTTTAGTAAAGATGATGTAAGCGAAGAAATATATGATCCCTATGAAAGAGGAACAGAATTTATCAGAAGTAGAAAGTCCAGGTCGGAAAATGTTAAAAATAATACAGGAGAAGTCAGTATCCCATCGAGCGTTAACCCTATTGTTCCTCCTAATCAATCAAATACCGGGAAAGATGCAGGTGAACTTATAAGCAAAAATGCAGATACTCTTAATTTTGAAATAAGCAAAAGGGTCAGGGAACAGAAAAAACCCATGGTTATAGTGAAACGGGTTTCAGTTGCTGCTGTTGTAGATGGGAGGTATGAAGTAAAAAATGATCAGAATGGTAAGGCAAAAAAAGTTTATAACCAGAGACCTGCCAATGAAATGCGTCAATTTAAAGATATTGTTGTAAAGGCAATGGGATTCAACGAAAGCAGAGATGATCAGGTTACTGTTGAATGTTTTCCTTTTACTTCAATTGTGGCTATGGAGCAGTCAGAAGAAGTGCTTACTGGATGGCGTAAAATACAGAAAGAAAATGGAAGAGCCATTGCAAATATGCTGATTGTTTTTCTACTTTTCTTGTTTGTTATCAGACCAATTTTAAAGACAATAAGAGCTGTTAAGTCAAATATTGATCAGGAAGAATTAGATAGGCTTGAGCAGGAATCCCTGAAAGAAGAAGAAGGAGAACCCAAGTTTATTGAGTTTACAGGTCCTCAGCAGAAAGAGTATCTCGATAGTATGGAACCTGAGGAACGAGCTAAATATATTGCTAATATGTCTGCTGCTGAAAAATCATCGTATCTTGCCAATATGGCATTGATTGACAAAGCTGAGTATTATGCGGAGCTGAATTTTGATAAGAGTGTAAATATCCTGAAAGGATGGCTTTCTGAAAGGGAGGAGGAAGAATAATGGTAGCTAAAATAGATTCTGAGAATATTACCGGTGTGGAAAAAGTTGCCATTTTCCTGCTTACCATGGGAGAAGAATACACATTAAAAGTTTTTGACACAATGGGTGAAGAGGCAATCAGTGAAATCGGAGTTGCAATGTCAAGAATTGATCATATAACTCCTGAGATGCTAAAAGTGGTTGCGGCAGATTATATTGAACGCTTTGAAGGCGAGACAAAAATCATTATAGAAGGTGAAAATTTTCTTAAAAAGATTATTTCCGGGTCCATGGATAAAGAAAAAGCTGACGCTGTATTTGAAGATCTTGAAAAGAAAAAGCAGGAAACTCCTTTTATCTGGAGCAAAAAAGTTAATATCGGGACTCTTGCTTCATATATGGATGGTGAACACCCGCAAACAATCGCAATGGTATTAGCACATATGCCGTCAGAAGTAGCATCGGAAATATTAATGTCTGTTCCTGATGATCAAAAAGGAGATATAGCCATGAGAATTGCAAAGTTAGGTACTATATCTGAAGATGTTGTAAGAGAAGTTGATAAAGCACTAAGGTATGAGTTAAGTGATGCTGTGGGCCCCGGGGGCAAGGCAGGAGGGCTTCAGGTGCTTGTGGATATAATTAATGCGGTTGATAAAAGCACTGAAGATGCTGTTATGGAACATGTGGAAGAAGATAATGCAGAAATGGCAAATGAGATACGAAATTTAATGTTTGTATTTGAAGATATGGTAAGCCTGGATGATACAGCCATGAGAGAGATTCTAAAGAAAGTTGAAGGTCAGCAGCTTACATACGCCCTTAAGACAGCAACTGAAGAGATGAGAGAAAAGATTTTTTCTAATTTATCACAAAGAGCAGGTGATATGTTGAAAGATGACCTGGATGCAATGGGTCCTGTACGCCTTGCTGAAGTAGAAGAAGCTCAACAGGCAATTGTGCGGGCAGCAAAAGAGCTGGAAGCTGACGGCACTATAACATTGGGTAAAGGAAAGGATGATATCCTTGTCTGATAAAACAAAAGATGAATTCACACCCATTGATATAGCCTCTTTTGAAAATTTTGACGAAAAGATGGATAGCAAGGGTAAAGATACAAAAAAAATAGATTTGGAACAGTTTAAGACCCTGTTTGATGGAATAAAAAACAATAAAGCCAGTGATGGTTTTGATGACCTGTTTGGTAAGGAAAGAGATCAGAAAAATTCAGAGGATGTGGTATTTAAACAATTTGGCGAAAAAAAAATAGAGCCTGACAATGTTGAGATCAAAGCGCCCAAACAAGAATCGATTCTAACAGATATAAAAGAAGATGATTCAGAAGACCAAAATAGCGATTCTGAAACTGAGCTTGAATCAGATTCTGAGCCGGATATAGAACCGGGCTATGATGATGGTTTTGATCAGGGTTTGGAAGATGGTAAAAAAGAGGGGTATGAAAAAGGCTTTGATCAGGGCAGAAAAGAAGGTCATGAAGAAGGTGTGAAAAAAGGATATACCGAAGGATATGAAAAAGGAGAACTTGAAGTTGTAAAAGCAAATAAAGCCAAATTTGAAGAAGAGCTTAAAAATTTTGAAGAAATATTAAAAAAATTGGATGATACCTATTACGAACTTGCAAAACGGTATGAAACAAAAATTATTTCACTGATTTGTAATATAGCTGAAAAGGTTGTTTTTGCAAAACTTGAAATTGATGATGGGATTATTAAGGATACTATCCTGGATGCTCTTAATACACTTAATGAACCCGAAGAAATAATTTTAAATATTTCAGAACAAGATTATGAATATATTGAAATGGTAAAAGAAGATATCTTTGATTCGATAAAAAGTTTAAAAAGTGTTTCAGTTAAATCAGATGCCTCATTAACCAGGGGTGGCTGCAGGATTGAGACTGAAAACGGGTATGTTGAAACTGATATTGAATCAAAACTTGAAAAGGTTTTTGCAAGTATAAAAGGTGATAAGTCAATATGACAACAAGTGCATTATATGAAATTGATTTTGACAGGTATAATAAAAAACTTGAGACAGCTGTGGTTGTCAGAGCTGAAGGCAGGATATCAAAGATTATTGGACTTGTGGCTGAAGGAGATAGTCTGGGGCTTTCCGTGGGAAGTCTATGCTTGATCAAAGGAGATTATGGCAAGGAAATAAAAGCTGAAGTCATCGGATTTAAGGAAAATAAGGCATTACTTATGCCCTATGGAGATATAAGAGGAATAAGCTCTGGCAGCAGGATTATTCCCATGGCAGGCGCTCCGGTTGTAAAAGTAGGAGATGAGCTTTTAGGACGGGTTATAGACGGGATGGAAAATGTGATTGACGGGAAACCAAACCCGGATCTCCCTTATACATACCCACTTTACGGCAAACCATTAAACCCCATGGAAAGGAAGCAGATATCAGAGCCGGTTGATGTCGGAGTAAAAGCCATTAATACTTTTTTAACCCTTGGAAGAGGGCAGCGAGTTTGCATAATGGCAGGTTCAGGAGTGGGTAAAAGTATGCTGATGGGGATGATAACCAAGCATACAGAAGCTGATGTCATTGTAATTGGTTTGATAGGTGAAAGAGGCAGAGAAGTTAAAGATTTTGTCAAAGACACACTTGGAGAGAAAGGGCTTAAAAAATCTATTGTTGTTGCAGCAACATCTGATACTCCTCCTCTGGTACGTATGCGAGGCGCTTATGTCGCAACAACTATTGCTGAATATTTCAGAGATCAGAATAAGAATGTTTTGTTATTGGTAGATTCCATAACAAGATTTGCAATGTCTTCAAGAGATGTAGGGCTTGCTGCAGGAGAGCCTCCAACATCAAAGGGGTATACTCCATCTTTTTTTGTACAAATCCCTGTACTTTTAGAAAGGGCGGGATATGTGGAGAACAGCGGTTCCATAACCGGGATATATACTGTCCTGGTTGAAGGAGACGATATCCATGACCCTGTTGGAGATACGGTTCGCTCAATTGTGGACGGGCATATTGTTTTATCACGAGAATTAGCAAATAAAGGTCATTATCCTGCGATTGACATACTTGCAAGTATATCAAGAGTGATGAGAGATGTTACAAGCAAAGAACATATGGAATTAAGAGACCAGGCAGTGGATATTATTGCAACATATAGTAATGCAGAAGATATGATTTCCATTGGAGCATATGTTGATGGCAGTGATGCAAAAATTGACCAGGCAAAAAAGATTATGCCCGGAATAAATAGATTTTTATGCCAGAAAATAGATACAAAATGTAACTTATTTAAAGGTGTTAAAGATTTAAAAAAGGTGTTGAGTTAATATGAAGCGTTTTGATTTTAGATTATCATCTTTGCTGGATTTTAGAGAGTATCTTGAGCGACTTGCTAAAAAGGAAATTGCCGTGGCATTAAGAAATGTGAAAAATTCACAAAAAGCAATTGATAAATTAAAAGACAAATATATAAAAACAGCAATCGAGCTGGATCAGATAATCCTTAAAGGGATGACAACTCAACAATTACAACTCTATAATAAATATCTTGATATAATGGATCAAAGTATTGTTCAGGAAAAATTAAAGAAAAATGAATTGAATCGGATCCTTGATCAAAAAATGCTTGAGTTGACTAAAAAAACCATTGATAAAAAGGTAATAGAAAAATTAAAACAAAAGAAAAAAGCAGAATACATGGAAGAATATCGTAAATCCGAACAAAAAATAATTGATGAAATTGTATCTTTAAAAAAAGCCAGGGAATTGAATTATGAATCTGCATCTGAAAATTAATAAATTAATATTGGCAGTTGTAAGTTTTATTTTAATATCGAGCTTTTGCAGTATTCTATTGATTACTAACGGCAGATTCACGGATAAGGTCTATGCAGCAGACGATGGCAAAAAAACCCAGGCAAAGCAAAAAAGTTCAAAAAAGAACAGGTTAGAAGCAGATTGCCCTGAATGCCCCAAATGCCCGGACCCTGCAAAAGTTGTTCTTCGGGGGCTTGAGGAAAAACGAAAGACTATTGCAAAAGAAACAGAAGAGATGAAAGAAAGAAAAAAAGAATTGGAACGATATGAAGAACAGGTGGATGAAAAGCTTGTTCAACTAAAAAAACTTAAAATCCAGATAAATAATGACCTGGCATCATTAGAAAAGAAAAAGAGTGAGAAAGAAATAGCCCGAGAGGCAGAGTTTGAAAAAAGGTTGCGAAGTCTTGTAAAAACATATGCAGGAATGAAGCCTAAAAGAGCTGCAAAAATAGTCGATAAAATGGAATTGGAAGTTGCAAGACAGATATTTTCAAGAATGCGCGAGGCATCTGCTGCTTTGATTTTGTCCAATGTTGACAGTGAAAAAGCAGCAAAGATAACAGAACACCTGGCATATAAGAAAAAATAATCCCGCCTGAAATTTTCGTCAATAAAATAATCAAGGGTAATATTTACCATAAGATTTTTGTCTAAGAGGAAATATCTTCCAAATTATCCATTGGCTTTTTGTTTGCCAATCCCCATCGTTAATATATAACTACCTTATTTTACAGCACATTATGGGTTTATTGATAGGCGTGGCACAATCATTGCTCTTAAATTGTATCAAATCCTTTTATATGGAGATATTGCCATGAGTTTTAATTGTATGAATATAAACAATTCGTTTTTAAAGATGTTGGACTTTGAAAAATCTCCTGAATTGATGGGCGAATTGAGTGGTTTTTCAAAAAATGGTGTATTATTTAAAGATAAGCTTGCAAGTGTTCTTAAGACAGGTCAACTCCAGAATACTGAGACTGATAAAGGCTCTCCAATCTTTGATAAGTTTGTTTCCTTTGTATCAAAAGAATTGCATGGGCTTAAGGGCACTGAATTCTTAAAGAAATTAAAAGAGTTTTTTATGATGCTTTCCGGGAATGATTTGACAAAACTTAATATTGATGCCCAGGGACTGGATTTTATGAAAGAGCTGCTTTTTGATGCGGGGTTTGAACCAGAGCAGCTAAATGGACTTATTGAGGATTTAAAATCATTATTAAACAACGAAAATAATAAAATATCCATGGATCAATTGATGAGTGAATTTTCAAAATTAGAAATTGATAAAGATGCAAAAGAAGATATGGAAAATTTTGAAGATGCGGTTGTTATTCCGATATCTGCTTTTGCATTTATTGAATCAATACTGACATCTATTGGTATCCCGGAAGATGTGAGAAATAATATATTTTCCGGTAGTAAAACAGATCAGGGGATTGATCTTTCCATATTAATTAAAAATTTAAAAGATTTTGAAAAAAGTTCATTTGCAAAAGGTGAATTTTTTAAAGCTGGTAATAAAAATGATAATTTATCAGCAATGCTTAACCAATTGCAGATCGGGGGTAAATCTAATGTATTGGCTGATGGGAAATTAAGTCTGGAGGATTTTATTAATATTTTAGAAATAAAAAAACAAGAAAAGATGGGGAAAATTTCTGCTAAAGCTTTAAAAGGCGAAAAGACAATTTCAGGTAATTTAGCTAAAAATTTAAACTCACAACAAGGAATGGTAAGCCCTGTCGAGGTGTCTGATAAGACCGGGAAAGATTTTAACCTGATTGATAAATTATTAAACACTATCAATAGACAGGAAATCGATAATGATAAGGATATTAATATCCCTTTAAATAAATTGACCAGAAAAGATGTCGCAAAATTAATCCCGTTCCAGAATATTGATGGGAATGGGGGAAAAGCACAAACAATAAGTAAATCTGATTTGGAAGATACGTTTACTAAGTTGTTTGCTAAAATGGAATCATCCATGGATGGGAAAAGTGAATCTGAAAATAAAGAAGGCTTTCTAAAGGGCAGACATCAGTCAAATGCCAGTAAGATTTCTGAGATTTCCCAACCCCAGGCAGGCGAAGGTAAATTATTAAATTCTGTAAGATATTTAGCCACTGCAAAAAGCGGGGGTGAAAAATCCCTGCCGTCTTATGTGACCAATCAGGTAGGCAGAAGTATTGTGCGCGCATTTAATCAGGGGCAGAGTGAAATTAAGATTCAGTTAAAACCTCCTGAGCTTGGTCGTATAATGATATCTATTGAAGATATGAGCAATGGAATTAAGGTTAGTGTTGTAGCAGAACATCAAACAGCTAAAGATATGCTTGTCTCCAATGCAAACAGCTTAAAAGCAGCTTTGGCAGACAATGGCATCAGTCTTGAAAATTTTGATGTGGATATGGGATCAAATTTTAACAAATCAATGTCTGATACAAATAGGCAATCAGGCAATAATAATAAAAGAGGTCGAAAAGTCCAATCAATAGATGATAAAAATATTGATATCGACAATATTTCTTTAGCAAGAGAGCAGCATCTTACCCATAACGGCGTATTATATTATGTTGCATAAAAGGAGAATCCTATGACTATATCAGGAACAAATAATTATCTTAATAATATGAATACATCTTATGAGTCAAATAATTCAAAGACCAAAGGAAAGGATGATGCATTGGGTCGAGATGCTTTTCTTACCATGATGGTTGCCCAGCTGCAAAACCAGGACCCGCTCAGTCCAATGGATGGAACTGAGTTCTCAAGTCAGCTGGCACAGTTTTCACAGCTTGAGCAATTATTAAACCTTAATGAAACAATGACATCTTTAAAAGCTTCTTTTGATGATAATTCCACCAGGGATGTTACAGGATATATAGGTAAGGAAGTCGTTGGGAATGTTGATTCCATGAGCATAAAGAACGGGACAGCTTCTGAAGGTTTTTATACTCTTGCAAAACCAGGAGAAGTTCGAGCACAGATATATGATTCCAAGGGTAAGTTGATTAAAACTCTTTATCTTGGTCAACAAAATATGGGTGAACATTCCATTAAGTGGGATGGCACAGACTCCAGTGGAGCCACTGTTTCTGATGGTACCTATACATACTCTGTTGATGCGGATATGGGTTATGGGTTTGAAAAAGTTGCGACAACTGTGACAGGTATTGTTGAAGGCGTAGTTTATAGCGGGGATAAACCATTCCTTGTTGTGGATGGTGTCTGGGTCAATCCTGATTCATTAGTCCAGGTAAGGGCAGGAAAAGACTCAAACGATAGTTCAATACTTGATTACCTTGGAAAAAATATAACTTCTTCATCTCCGCTTGTTCAAGTGAAAAATAGTGATGTCCAGGGCAGTGATTTAAGTTTTGAACTTTCAAAAAAAGATAGCGTAATAATAGGAATATATAATTCCTCAAATGAGCTGATCAGAACAATTGGAATTGCAGCAGCCGATACAACTAAGGGTGCAAATTCCGTTAACTGGGACGGGCGTGATAATGATGGCAAAAAGGTTAAAGATGGAATCTACTCCTATGATGCAGTGACTCCATCAGGAAATGCTGACATTAAAGTGACAGATCATGTCTCGGGTATTAAAAGTATAGCAGGAACAAGATTCCTTGTTCTGGATGCCACAGGCAGGCTTGCTCTTGCTTCATCAATAACAAATGTGAATTAATAAATTAAACTAAATTAAAAAAATATAAACAGGGGGTAAAAACATGTCTTTATCAAGTTCACTATTTACAGGAACAAGTGGTTTAAAGAACATGGGTAATGCAATGCAGGTAATTGGAAATAATATTTCCAATGTTAATACTGTAGGATTTAAGCGAGGCAAATCAACGTTTGCCGATACTTTGTATGAATCAGTTGCAACCCGGGCAGGAACAGCACAAATGGGGCGTGGTATGGCAGTGGGAAGTGTCTCCCAGAATTTTGGTCAAGGATCTTTTGAATCTACCGGTAATACAACCGATATTTCAATTGGTGGTGACGGATTTTTCATCATGCGAAAAAGAAATACGGAAAATATGTTTTATACAAGGGCTGGTAATTTTCATTTTGATAAAACAGGGCAGCTGATTAACCCTGAAGGATATCTTGTGCAGGGCTGGGAACTTGATGATACAACAGGTGAAGATATCGGGTCCATTAGAGATATTATTTTAGATACCTTTACATGCCCTCCTGCCAGGAGTACAAGATTAACATCAATAAACAACCTTAATGCCGATTCGAATTCAAGGTCTGTTGTTTTATCAAATAATTGGGACAGTGGTGCTGATACATATATGGCAGGAACCAATTATGAATACCAGAGTGTTGTAAAAGTCTATGATTCTTTAGGCAGCACACATGATATTACAATTTTTTATGATAAAAAATCCGGTACTGAGTGGGAATATGTAATTACATGTAACCCGGAAGAAGATCAGAGAAATCTTGTTCAACAAACAGATAGCAAAGGATTATTGGCAAGAGGTGAAATCTTGTTCAGCCAGAGCAGTGGAGATATCCTGGATTTTTCCATGAGCAGGTTTACAGGTCGTATTGGTAATTTTGAAGCAAATGGAGTTAATACAACAGATAATATCCATTATGAGATTTTGAGCTATGATGGTTTACCCGATGATGGTTACGGATTTGATTTTGAGTTTGACGGATCAACATGGAATTTTGTTGATCCTAATAATGACGGGGTTGTGACTTCTGCAGAAAAGCCTACTAATTATGGTAATGCCAGAATCGTGTATTCAGATAGCCAGGAAATACATATTGTACTTCAACCTGATGGTCCGACAGATGTTGAACCTGATCTTAAAATCAGGCTTGATCAGGCAGCTGTGGCAACAGATTCTCTGGGATTTGATATTAATAATGCCAATGATTTACATATACAGGGTATTGAAGGCACAAGATATACTGGTGGCACTGCCAATGATAATACAAGTCTGCAGATTAATGAACCGGGTGTTATGACCCATGATTCTGCTGATCTTGGGATAATATGGAATCCGGTACAGGAACGATGGTATTGGTCTAATCCTGAAATAGCCTATGCCAGTACATCAGCTGCACTGGTAACAGGGATTACAACTAATGATACAGCTGCAATAAGCACAACAACAGCATCCATCAGTATTACCAATGCAGAAGATCTTACCATGTGGACCCAGGATATAAAATTGAGATATGACGGGGTCGCAGGAAATTGGGATTGGAATATGCCTGTGCAGGTAGCTGATTTTACAAATCAGGTATATACATTTATACCTAATAATGACCCGATTTTGAGTATAAGCGCTACAGGCAGTAATGGTGCAAGGGCAACAACAGCTCCTGTAATTTTTGAGTGGAGCGGTAGTGCCTGGGGAAATTCTGCCGGGGCAAGTGCTTTTACATCAGGAGGTCTTGGCTTTTCCATTGTAACTGGTTCAAGTGACAATACAACAGTTTCTGCATTGATGTGGGATGCGGCTGTGGCAGGTTCGTCTGCTGATGCTGCTACAATAGATTATACTTTTGGCACTCCAATAACTACAGCTGCAAATCAGACTATCCAATTTGAGGTAGACCCTGCACCACCGCGAGAATACCCCAATGCTGTTTTAACAACATCAGGAGCAAGTGCAAACGGTATTGGAATAGATTTTGATCATGATTCATCCACAGATCTTGTATTTAATGTTAGTGCAGGCACAGGTGCAACCCCGGGAGCAAATAATACATTGGTTTTTGATATAGATCCCAATGTCCCTCCTGCAGAGTATCAAAACGCAACCCTGACAGGTGATGAAACAGAGGCAATTATTGACCTTGACGGTTCAGGTAATGATTCTGATAACCGTGACATTGTTTTTAGTTTTACAAGATCTTTGATGTATGGAAGCAGTACCCATCCTTATAATGACAGAAGTGTGATTGCCTTTGATATTTTAGGATCAACAGCATGGAGTGAAATACCAAAGGAAGATATAACACAATCAGGATATTTCAGTTTTGTTGCTGATTTTCTGGGTGGAGATTATGGGTCCACAGAGCAGGAAATACAATTAGATATGGGATCTATTTATGACGGAACAAATTTTGAGAATCAATCAATGTCAACCACTCAATATTCCAAGGCATCTTCAACAGTATTTCAGAATGCAAACGGATATGCAGCAGGAGATCTGCAGGAAGTTGATGTGGCATCGGACGGTATTATGACCGGTGTCTATTCCAATGGTGAATTGATTCCTTTGTTTCGTGTGGGGCTTGCAAAATTTTTAAATAATTTCGGATTATCCAATGAAGGTGGCAATCTGTTTAGAGAGACCCGGGAAAGCGGCACTGCAATAACAAATAAACCGGGTGAAAATGGGCTTGGTACTCTTGCCCCGAACTCTCTTGAAATGTCCAATGTTGATATATCCGAAGAATTTGTTGCCATGATAACGACCCAGAGAGGATTCCAGGCAAATTCAAAAACAATAACCACAACAGATGATATGATGCAGACAGTTATTCAGATGAAACGATAATGGTGTAATCAGGTATAATATAGTCAAAACACCTGCATAAAAATTTTGTAAGTTTGGTTATTATAAAAAAATAAACGGAAGAAGTGAGGCTTGGATATGCTTTTGCAGTTTAAGTTTCGATTGAAACGGAT
>CAZTEM010000013.1:0-20113 GCA_964612755.1 uncultured Desulfobacterales bacterium
TTGGATATGCTTTTGCAGTGAATCCGTTTCAATTGAAACCTGAACTGCAAAAGCATATCCAAGCCTCACTTCTTCCATTTATTTTTTTATGCGTGAGGTTTGACTATATTATACCTGATTACACCTGTTAACCTTAAAAATAATTTTTAATCGAGTATTGCTGAAGTTTTTTACCGAAAGTTGTTTTTTTAGATATTTATAGTTGGCTATCTTAAATAAATTAAGTTAAACTAATGTTTTTAATATCAAATTGATATGGAGAATATATATGAAAGACCCCATTGAAAATTATTGGAAACTTAAGCTTGAAAATGTAAAAGAGGCTCTACAAAAAAATAATTTTGAAGTATTTCTTGCAGATAATGCTGAAAAAGCAAAGGATATTGCCTTAAAAGAAATTATACCGAAACTTAATGTTAAAAGTATTTCCTGGGGAGGATCCACATCTTTTGTATCCACAGGGCTTTTCCATGCTTTAAAAGATGATAAAAAATATGATGTTATTAATACTTTTGATAAGAGTTTCAGCTTTGAAGACCAAATGGAATTGCGCCGTAAGTCTTTATTGGTCGATCTTTTTATTACGGGTACAAATGCCTTGACTGAATCAGGTCATCTGGTAAATCTGGATATGATAGGAAATAGGGTCGCAGCAATTGCCTGGGGACCGAAAAATGTGATTCTATTTATAGGTAGAAATAAGATATGCGCAGATCTTGAAGGTGCAATGCTCAGGATTAAAGATTATGCAGCTGTTGTGAATGCCATGAACCTTGATAAAAAAACTCCCTGCCGGGAAAAGGGTTATTGCCATGATTGCAGCAGCCCTGACAGGATTTGCAACACATGGGCAATAACTGAAAAATGTCTTCCAAAAAAAAGAATAAAAATTATATTAATAAACCAGGATTTAGGATTTTGATATGCAGAAAATTTTAATTATACAACAGAATGGGGCAGGCGAAAGAAAAGCCCAGGGTATTAAAAGGTTTGGACAAGATAAGTTCGATGTAAATATTATTGATATTGAAGCAAACCTTCCACCTGTAATTGATGATGGATTTGAATTTCTTCCGGATAGGATTGATGCTGATATAGTGCTTGATTTTTTAAAACATCCTGACCTTTCAGAAGACCTTGCTGACCTTTGTGCAAAGCAGAATATATCTGTGGTCATGTCAGGAAAAAAGATCACTAAACCAAATGCTGTATGCCCTCCAACATGATGTTCACTTTCAAGGCGGGTTCGCCTTGGTGATTATAGTGAGATGTTTGGTTCACCTGAAATTATTGTTAGTACAGACGGGAAAATTATTAAAAATATTGAAGTGCTGAGAGGCTCTCCCTGTGGTGCAACATGGGATGCGGCAAAAAAAGTTGAAGGTCTGGATATTGATTATGCTTTAACCAGATTTGGACTTGAAGTTCAGTTTTTTTGTTCTGCTGATCCTGGATCATGGGATCCGATATATGATCACAGTCCTGTTCATATGGCAGCTGATGTGCATTCGGCAGCATTGAAAAAAAGTTTGAAAAAATGATTATTTGATTTCAAATTTATCAAAGTTTGATAAGGGACTTAGCTCTTTTGTATCAACATTGCTTACAAAGGCAGGATCCGGACCCTGGTTACACCATTCAACCACCTTGTTGACATTGTCTTTTTCACCTTCAAGCACTGCTTCAACACTGCCGTTATCAAGGTTTTGAACCCATCCTGTAACATTGTTTTCGTTGGCTTTTTTTTGGGTTTCAGCCCTGAAAAATACACCCTGTACTATACCTGAGATCAGTACATGCATTTGGATATTATTTGATGTCATTTGCACTATACTCCTATTGTATTTATATTTTCAATCCTTTAATATTGCATTTTTGACAATATTATTTCCGAATTTTTCTGATATTGAATCAATTGCCCTGTCAATTTTTTCCCATTTTTCTGTTTGTTCGTGGGCATTATTTAAAAGCTCCATCTGGAAATGCCCTGTTTTTTTATCTATACATGCAACATTCACACCAATAAGGCGAATTGTCTTGGTAATATTAATTTTGTCTAACAGGATCAGTGTTTCTCTATATATTGCCTGGGTTGATGAAATAGGGGGAGTGACCATTTTTTGTTTTGTTTTCTGGGAAAAATCAGCAAATTTCAGTTTGATTGCAACATTATTTGTCTTCTTATTTTTTTTTCTTAAGTCTTTTCCAACCATGGCAGAATGTGTAAGTAGGTGTTTTTTAATAATTTCAAGATTATTTATGTCATCTTTAAGAGTTGATTCGCTGGAGATTGATTTTCGTTTCCTTATCGGGCTGACAAGTGAATCCACAGGCGTTTCATCAATACACTCCGCATAATTAACAAGTTTTGTCCCCAAACTGCCAAATTTTTTTTCCAAAATAGAAAAACTGAATTTTTGGATATCCCCGAGTTTTTTAATATTTAATATTCTCATCTGCTCCAAAGCTTTTTTCCCCACCCCTGGAACTTTTTCTATATTAATATTTTTTACAAATTCCTTTGCCATGTCTTGTTCAATTATAAATATACCATCAGGTTTATTAATATCCGAGGCTATTTTGGCAAGAAAGCGTACAGGTGCTGCTCCGACCGAACAGGTTAATTTCCTTTCTTTTTTTATTCTATTTTTTATATTCAGTATGATTTTTTTATTATTGCCAAATAATCTTTGACATCCTTTAATATCAATATATGCTTCATCAACAGAAGTTTGCTCAATAAGGGGTGAATATGTCATGAAAATATCCATGATTTTTTTTGATTCTTTTTTATATTTTTCCATATTGACCGGGACAATGCAAAGTTCCTTACATTGCTGTTTTGCCATATATATTGGCATTGCAGAATGAATTCCGAATTTCCTTGCTTCATAACTTGCAGCAGACACAACACTTCTTTTGGAATTTCCACCCACAACAACGGGTCTGCCCATCAGGGCAGGGTTGTCTCTTTGCTCCACAGATGCAAAAAAAGCATCCATGTCCACGTGGAGTATCATTGGGATTTAGCCCTTCTTATTTTTTCTTTTTGTTTTTCTAAAATATATTTATGAATTATCTCTTTATTTTCTTTTGGGAAGTTCTTAAAAATCCCCCGGCAAATATTATTTTTATCTATTTTAATAATATGAACTTCAGGTTCTAAAATAATGGGTGAATTGTTTTGTCTTTTAAAATCAAAAATTAATCTGGTTTTTCCATGATCATTTTTGTTAAATCCGTGGTTTTGAAACGATATTCCGGCAGCAGACAGGTCAATGAGATTGATGGTTTTATTGAGAAATTCAATTTGGAAAATATCATTGTGATCAAACACAAACCTAAAGGTTTCCCGCTTGTCTTCAGATTCATGTATGAATTTTTTAATAGATGTTTTCTTTTTTTTCCAGAACAAATTCTACTCTCCTGTTCAAAGCACGGTGTTCTTTTGTATCATTTGCCATAATCGGCATTATTTTACCATACCCTGTAGCTGTAAGCCTTTCAGGCTTTATTCCTCTTTTGATAAGGTGCTTTAATATACTTGTTGCCCTTATGGCTGAAAGTTCCCAATTGGAGGGAAATTCCTTTGTGGATATTGGCACATCATCAGTATGACCTTGAATATTAATATTATATTCCGGGTAATCAAACAACACTTTTATTATTTCATCCAGAACAGGTATGGCATTTTTATTAAGATCAGCCTTTCCGGATTTAAAAAGGGCACTGCCTTTGATGCGGACAATGATTTTACCTTTTAAAACATGGGTTGCAATATCATTTGTTTTGCCGCCTATAGCAGCAAATTTTTTAATATCCTTAACAAGGTTTTCTTTTCTTGATCTCAAGCCTGTGATGTCTTCAATTACAATTTGAGTATCAAGGTTTTCAGGCAATTCCATGAGCTCAGTAAAGGCAGTAAGCTCTGAATCGTTTTCAAGTTGAGTCTTTATTTTGCTTATGGCGGTTTTATATTTCCCGGTCTCAAAGGAAGAAAGTGTATAAAGCAGAATAAAAAAAACCAATAGCAAAGTCATCATATCTGCAAATACCACGAGCCAGGAAGCCTGGTCCTGGTTGTCAGGAATAAGGGAGTTTAAGGTTTTATTTCCTATCATTTTTTTCGCCTTGGTCCCATTTGACTATAAGGTTGTCTAAGCCTTGCCGAGATAAATGAAGAAAGTTTTTCATAGAGCATGATAGGGTTGGTGCTTTCTAAAATGGAAACTGATCCCTGGAGCATTATCTCAAGGTTGATTACTTCCAGGACTGTTCTTGATTTAAGTTTTCCTGCAATGGGAAGGAAAAATAAAGTTGAGACCAATGAGCCATAAAAAGTTGTTAAAAGAGCTGTTGCCATTGCGCTGCCTATATTTGACGGATCCTGAAGGTGACTGAGCATTTGAACAAGTCCGATAAGTGTCCCAAGCATTCCAAATGCCGGCGAATAGGTTCCCATCTTTCTGAAAACATCTTGTACAATATAGTGTCTTAGACGTAAAGATTCTATTTCCGTTACAAGAGCTGCTCTTATGGCTTCTTCTGAAGAACCGTCTGCAATAAGACCACAGGCCTTTTTTAAAAAGCCTGATTCTGTTTTAATTTTACTGAGTTCTAAAAGTCCTTGTCTTCTTGCGATATCGCAAAGTTTTATCATGGTTGCAACAGATTCGTTGGGGTCTTCTTTTTCCTTGGAAAAAACATAATAAGCTGCTTTAAAAGCTGCAATTACATCTCGAAATTGAAATGTAAGCAATGTTGTAGCAAGGGTTCCCCCGAAAACAATCATCATACCGGGTATATTAATAAAATTATGTATATCACCATCAAAAAGTATTGCGCTTATAATAAGCGATATCCCGGAAATAATACCGATAAAAGATGCTAGATCCATTTTATTGTTTTAACTCCTTTAAAAAAATCGTTTGCGAGTTAAGAAATTTTTTGTGGCATTGATACTTGGAATGTTATATTAATATGGTTTAGCGGTCAAGACAATTGAATGAATTTGTACATAATACTTGGATGATTTGGAGAAATAATGCTTAGTTATAAAAAAATAATTTTGTTTTTGGTTTTTATTTTAATTTTTATTGGATGCGGACAAAATCAAGAAAATAAAGAACAGTCAGGACTTCAAAAAATTGATAAATCTGTTGAAACAGCACCCATACAGCAGGTTGAGCAGTCAAGAAAATATGCTGAACTGCCTGTGGGCATTAAATGGCTGACAAATGATAAAGACCCTTTGTTCTCTTCAAAAAAAGCAAAAAAAGGCGGGACTTTACATCTATCAATAATGAGTTTCCCCATGACTTTCAGAACTGTTGGACCTGATTCCAATGGCAGTTTTAGAAGTGCGATTTTAGATAACCAGTTAAGCCTTATAAATATTCATCCCAATACGGAAAATATCATACCTGAGCTTGCAACACACTGGGCATATGGCAAGGATAAAAAAACAATGTATTTTAAGCTCAATAAAAAGGCAAGATGGTCTGATAATGTACCTGTTACAGCCTGGGATTTTGTATATGCTTTAAAATTCATGCGGTCAAAATATATTATAGCACCCTGGTATAATGATTATTATACAAAAGAAATAGACAAGGTAATTGTTTATGATGATTATACTCTGGCTGTAAAAAGCACAAAAGCTAAACCTGATCTTTATATGATTGTTGGGATTACACCTGTGCCAGCCCATTATTTCAAAAAATTAGATAAGGATTTTATCCATAAATATAATTGGAAAATTGTTCCTAACACAGGACCCTATATTATTTCTGATTTCCGAAAAGGGAAATTTGTAAGGTTTAAGAGAAAAAAAGACTGGTGGGCAAAGGATTTAAGATATTTTAAAAACAGGTTTAACGTGGACAATGTTATTTTTAAGGTTATAAGAGATTATAATATGCTTTTTGAGTATTTTAAAAAAACAAAGATCGATATATTTTCTCTTACAATACCTGAATACTGGCATGAAAAATCTAATATTCCAATTTTTACAAATGGTTATGCTGAAAAAATATGGTTTTTTAATGATACTCAGCAATCGGCAAGTGGAATGTGGCTGAATACAGATAAACCCATATTCTCAGATATTAATGTAAGACAAGCATTTGCCCATGGCATGAATATTAAAAAAGTAATATCCAAGGTCTTAAGAAATGATTATTTCAGACTTAATAGTGCCTATGTGGGTTATGGTAAATATTCAAATAATAAAATTAAACCCAGGAAGTATTCCATTGAAAAAGTTGAATCCCTTATGACAAAATCAGGCTGGAAACGTGGCTCAGACGGTATATGGCTTAAAGGGAAAAAGCGTTTCAGTGTTGAGGTTACCTATGGATTTGAAGAACATACTCAAAGACTTGTTGTTTTAAAAGAAGAAGCAAAAAAAGCAGGGATAGAGTTAAGGCTTCAAAAACTTGATATGTCAGCAACATTTAAAAAATTTCTTGAAAAAAAACATGATGTTGCCTGGATGGGATGGAGTACCGGCTTAAGACCTGCCTTCTGGGAATTATGGCATTCTGATAATGCCCATAAACCTCAGACCAATAATATTACCAATACTGATGATCCGAAATTGGATAAACTTATTGATCAATACAGGGCAAGCCTTGATACAACGAAAAGGATCAACTTATCTTTAAAAATCCAGCAAAAGGTTGATGATCTGGCAGTGTTTATTCCAACATTTATGGTTCCCTATGTCAGGCATGCCTATTGGAGATGGCTAAGACTTCCTTCATTCCATGGCACTAAGAAATCAACCTCTCTTTTTGATCCCTTTGGATCTACGACCGGAGGGTTGTTCTGGTTTGATAAAAAGATTTACAAAGAAACAATCAAAGCAATAAAAGAAAAAACAAAATTTTTGCCTGTTACTATTATTGATGACAGGTTTAAGCCTGAATTATAGATATGATTTTATTCCGGGAGCCCAGGGATCAGTGAAAAAAGATATAATTTTAAAAGTTGAAAACCTTTCTGTTGCATTTAATACTGAGGCTGGCAAAATCCATGCTGTTGAAAATATAAGTTTTGAATTGAACAGGGGCGTAACTCTTGGAATTGCAGGAGAATCAGGATGCGGTAAAAGTGTTACTGCCTTGAGTATCATGAAATTGCTTCCTCAACCATTGGGGCAGATTGTAAATGGTAATATATTTTTTAAAAATACAAATATTATCAATCTTTCTTCTTATGAAATGTCAAAAATCAGGGGGAAAAAGATTGCCATGATATTTCAGGAGCCAATGACAGCGCTTAATCCTGTTCATTCCATTGGCAAACAGATAAGAGAAGTCTATACCCTTCATTTTCATTCCATGACAGATAGAGAAATTAAGCAATCTTCCATTGAAATGCTTTCCAAAGTAGAAATTGCAGAGCCTGAAAAGGTTTTGAAGACATACCCCCATCAACTTTCAGGTGGTATGAGACAAAGGGTGATGATTGCCATGGCACTTGCCTGCAAACCTGATATTTTAATTGCTGATGAACCAACAACTGCTCTGGACGTTACTGTGCAGGCTCAGATATTGGACCTGATAAAAGATCTTAAAAATACTTTTAATATGTCCACGATTCTTATAACCCATGATCTTGGTGTTATAGCTGAAAATTGTGATCAGGCTCTTATAATGTATGCAGGAAGAGTGGCGGAAAAAGCCATGGTAAAGGAACTATTTGAAAATCCTCTTCATCCATACACACAAGGTCTTTTAAATTCCATTCCATCCCTTGGTATAAAAACCGGAACAAAGAGAAAAACACAGCTTCCAACAATACAGGGGCATGTCCCTTCCCTTGATAATATGCCGAAAGGATGCAGATTTCATCCAAGATGTTCTTTTGCAGAAGATATATGTAAAAAAGATATTCCCCATGAAAAAAAATATTCTATTGATCACTTCCTTGCCTGTCACATTGTTAATAATGGAGAAAATTAAGTGGTAATACTTAAGGTTAATAATCTTAAAAAATATTTCCCTGTACGTACAGGAGTCTTATTGCGGTCTAAAGGGTTTGTCCATGCGGTTGATGATGTCTCCTTTACAGTGAAAAAAGGTGAGACTCTCGGTCTTGTAGGAGAGTCAGGCTGCGGTAAGACAACTCTTGGAAGATGTATTATCGGTCTATATAAAAAAACATATGGTAATGTTTTATTTAAGGGAAAAGATATTTTTAGTTTTAACTCAAGGGAATTAAAAGATTTTCGTTTGAAAGCTCAGATGATTTTTCAGGATCCTTTTGAATCCTTAGATGCAAGGCAGACCATAAAAGAAATCCTTGAAGAAAAATTTATCATACATAAGAAAAACAAAAATATTAACCTTGATAAAAAGATTGCAGAGCTTCTTTTAAAAGTTGGTCTTTTAAAAGATGATATGTTGAAATTCCCCCATGAATTTAGTGGAGGGCAGCGTCAGCGTATTGGAATTGCAAGGGCAATAAGCCTTGATCCTGAACTCATTGTATGTGATGAACCTGTCTCTGCCTTAGATGTTTCTGTTCAGTCCAAGATTTTAAATCTGCTTTTAAAACTCCAACAGACTATGCAGCTTACTTATATTTTTATTTCCCATGATCTTGCTGTTGTACAACATATTTCCGACAAAATTGCAGTGATGTACCTTGGTAAAATTGTTGAAATGGCAGATGCTGATTCCATATATAATAAACATCTGCACCCCTATACCCAGGCATTACTTTCGGCAATACCACGACCTGATCCCAGTGCTGAGAAAAATCGAATAATACTTAAAGGTGAAATACCTTCAAGCCATAATCCACCGAAAGGTTGCAGGTTCCATACAAGATGCAGGCATAGCATGACAATTTGCAAAGAACATGAGCCATATTTAAAAATACACGATAGAGATAAGATCCATTATGTTGCATGTCATTTATATAACTGATTTAAAAAATCTTGCAACAAAGCCAATCAAATGGTAAAAGTCTTTGATTGGGCAGTTTGAATACTTTTTAATGATTTTGTGGTCAGGATAAAACAGGATGGGTTTATTAAATAATAAAATTATTGTTTATATGACAGCCTTTTTTTGTCTGTGCGTTGTTATAAGTTGTAATAATACAAAACAGGTGGAAAAAGTAGAGCCATATATTTTAAAATCTGGAGATATAATTGTTACAATTTCACAATTTACTGAAGAGTTGGAGCTTAAAAAGTCTGGTTATAATTATAATATTAAAGACAATCCTTCAGAATACAATGATATTATAGTGCAGCTTGTACAGGATTTATCAGAAGATATTGTCTTATTACATATGGCAAGGGAAAAAAATATTGTTGTATCTGAGCAAGAATTTAAAAAAGCTGAACAGAATTTTTTAAAAGATTATCCAGATGATACATTTAATAAATTACTTTTAAAAAATGCTGTTGATTATTCTTTCTGGAAGAAAGAGTTTAAAAAAAGACTCATCATAGATAAATTGATTCAGAAAGAATTAAGGGAAAAAATAGTAATTAATACTGAAGATGTTGTCCAGTTCTATGACAGGTGCAAAAAAGAAAGTAAACAGGAAATAAATGAAAATGATTTAATTGCCCAGCTCAGAGAAGAAAAAACCGAAAGAAAATATTCTGATTGGATAGATAAAGCTATGATTAAATATCCAGTGGTTATTAATGAGAAAGAACTCAAAAAAATTTTTATTGGTTTGAAAAAGACCAGACAGAACTAAATTACATATAATATACCCATGGCATTATATAAGGTGATTGAACATGATTAAAAAGTTTTATGGCTTTTCAGTATTTTTTTTAATGGTTTGTATTTTTTCTAATATATCCTATGCAGAAGTTATTGATAGGATTGTTGCTGTTATAAATGAGGATATAATTACACTTGTTGAGTTAAACAGGGCAATACATCCTTACCTTATTGAAGTTGAAAAAACAGCTTATTCAGATGCGAAAAAAGCAGAAATTATTAAACAGCTTCAAAAAGATATGCTGAAAAAATTAATTGAATTTAAATTAACTGACCAGGAAGCTCAGAGATTAAATATTAAAGTTTCAGATAAGGAATTGCAATCCTCTATTGATCAGTTTTTAGAGAGTGAGAATATAACTGAAAAAGATTTGAAAAAAGCTTTGTTAAAAGAAAAAATCACCTATGAAGAATACAAAAAAGAAATGCGGGAGAAAATTTTAAGACCAAAATTGATCAATCGCGTGATCAGGGCAAAGGTGGTTATAACCAATGAAGAACTACAAGATTATTATAAAAAGCATGAAAAAGAATATTCAGGAATGAAAAAATATCATCTGCGGAATATTCTTATGGAAGATGAAGAACAAATAAAAAAAGTAAAAGCACTATTGGATAAAGGAGATGACTTTAAAAAGCTTGCAAAAGAATATTCTCAAGCATCCAATGCCCAAGCAGGAGGAGATCTGGGTACATTTGAACTTGATGGTTTTACTGATAACATAAAAGAAAACATTCTGAAACTTGGCAAAGGTCAATATACAAATATTATTTTAACTGATAGTGGGTTCCAAATATTTTTTCTTATAGATATTGAGACTTCAGGTGGTAAGACTTTAGATGATTTAAGAGATGAGATTACAAGGAAATTATTCAGTGTAAAAGCTGAGAAAAAATATAAAGAATGGCTTGATGAGATTAAGACAAGATCAGTAATAAAAATTGTCTTATAGCACTAAAGACAATGGAGCAAATGATTTTAAATAAAAATTTTTAATTTATATTTTTATGACTTAAAGGAAAGAATATGCAAAAGGAAGCTAATGAAGTATTGATAATTAGTATTAAAAGGCTTTTGCGCAGGGGTGCTACAAAGCAGCTTAAAAATATTATTCATAAAACCCATACTGTTGATCTGTCTGCAGTATTCAGGGAGTTAAGCCCTGATAACAGGGGGAAATTATTTTCTCTTATAGAAACATTGGAGCAAAAAGGAATCCTTTTAGCTAAGCTTGAAGAGAGCACTTTTTTAGATCTTGTTAAGACAATTAATTTTGAAGAACTTGTTTTAATCTTTGATGAAATTCCGGCAGATGATGCAGCAGAACTTTTAGGCATGCTTGATGAAGAGTTTTCAGATGAGATTTTAGAAAAGATGAAAACCAAAGGCTCAGATGATGTTGAAGAACTTATGAGCCATGCTGAAGACACTGCCGGAAGCTTGATGATGCCTGACTTCATAGCCTTGAGAGAAGATATGGGGGCAAGAGAGGTTATCAATGCTTTGCAAAATAAATTTCTTGATGTTGAAATGCCTTTTTATATTTATGTTATTGATGAATATGATAAACTTGTAGGCGTGAGTTCATTAAGGCAGCTGGTGGTGGTGCATCCTGAGAAACCTTTAAAAGAATTTATGGCAAGGGATATTGTATCTGTTAAAACATATACTGACAGAGAAGAGGTGGCAAAAGTAGTATCAAGATATGATTACCTTGCAGTACCTGTAGTGGACGATGATAACAGGATTGTAGGTATTGTTACTGTTGATGATGTCATAGATATTCTTCATGATTCTGCAACAGAAGATATGTTGAAAATGGCTGGTGTGGGTGAAGATTATATTGAGACCCAGACAATTGTCAGAGGTGCAAAAATTCGCCTGCCCTGGCTTTTTGCAAGTTTTTTAGGTGGTATTGCAACTTTTTTTATCATTGACAGGAATGAAGCTATCATCACACAATATGCATGCCTTGCAGCTTTTACTCCTGTTATATCCGGTATGGGAGGTAATATCGCCACCCAGTCATCAACAATTGTTGTGCGTGGTATTGCAACCGGTATGATCAATATCAGAGCTTTCTGGAAAATTATATCAAAGGAACTCTCCATAGGTCTCAGTCTTGGTGTTTTTTACGGTGTTTTCATAGGAATAATTACAAGTGTTGTTTATAAATCCCAGCCTTTTTTTCTACCCCTTGCAGTTTCAGTCGGACTTGCAGTATTGGCATCCATGGCTCTTGCAGCATTTTTAGGCTCTGGAATACCCCTGGTTTTTGAAAAAATGCATATTGACCCTGCCGTTGCCACAGGACCCTTTGTTACAACCATGGTAGATATTGTCAGTATCTCCTGTTATTTCTTAATTGCCACAATAATGTTACATTTTTAATTATCCATGTATGATTTTTCCGGAGATGCAGTTCTATTGAGGCGAATAGAATATGGTGATTATGATTACATAATTACTTTTTTGTCTGAAAATTCAGGTAAGATTTCAGTCATCGCAAAAAATGCAAAAAAAAGTATAAGGCGTTTTCAGGGCTCTTTAGATTTATTTTCTTTAATGAATATTCAGGTTGTTTTTTCAAAAAAGAAAAAAGGTTCTCTTCCTGTACTTACTAATGTTGATCTTATAGATCCTTTTGAAAAAATAAGAATTGATGTTGAAAAGGTAGGATATGCAAGCTATTGGGCAGAAATCATAAATTTTTACTTAGAGGAGCATAAGGAACAGCAGCAATTATATAAACTTTTTGTGTTTGCTCTTAATGCCCTGCATTCAGGAACAATAGCAAAACAAATTATTAATCTTTTGTTTCAGGTAAAATTTATGGAGCTTTCAGGGTTTGCACCTGATTTAAAAAAATGCGGGATATGCAGAACACCGGTTGACCAAACCATGGCATGCAGCAAAAAATTATTATTTGATATAAAAAATGGTTGTTTGGTTTGTGAAAAATGTATAAAAAAAACCGGGGTAAATAATATAAAGATTTCTAAAGGAACGCTAAAACAGCTTGCCTGGATAAGTGATAATGAAATTTCCAAAGCAGGGAGGATTAAATTTTCAAATTCTGCAATTGTTGAGTGTGAAAATATGTTGCATGCTTTTATCCCTTTTCATATCGGTCGCAATTTTAAAAGCATTAGATTTTTAAAAAGAATTATGAGGTAAAAATGAATTTTTCAAAATTATTTGCTGGAAAAGAAATAAAAGTATCTGTGCCATGCCGTATTGATTTAGGTGGCACTCTTGATATTTCCACTTTTTATCTTCCTCTGGATTATTTGTCGCCATCAAGTTTTAATATTGCCCTTGATATGCGCACCCATGTAAAATTATCTGAATTTGATGCCGGTTGGGTCAAAATTTCTTCCAAAGGGTTTGAAAGTGCAGAGTTTAAATCCCACTTTGCACCATTTGATCATCCCATGGGACTTATGTTTGCTTTAGCTGATTATTTTGATGCCGGAGGGGTGCATATACAGATCGAGTCAAGTTCTCCTCCAAGAAGTGCATTGGGCGGATCATCATCTGCAGCTGTTGCCATTACTGCAGCGTTTCTTGTGGCAATGGATTTACAAAAAGGTATAGACTTTAAAAATAATATTGATGCAGGCAAAGCTGCATGGATTGCCCATTATATTGAGTCCAGTGTTGCAGGGGTCCCATGTGGTATGCAGGATCAGCTTGCAGCAGCTTTTGGTGGAGTAAATCAATGGTTCTGGTATCTTGACAAGGGAAAACCCGGATTTAAACAAAGACCCATATTTAAAAACAATCAGGATATCAATGAATTAAATGAAAATATCCTTGTAGTATATTGTGGTATCCCCCATGTATCAAGTGAAGTTAATAAAAAATGGGTTAACCAGTTTATTTGTGGAAAAAATCGTGATAAATTTAAAGCTATTGTTAAATTGGTTGATCAATTTGTAAAAGCATTGCAGGATAAAAATTTCAGCCTTGCTGGAAAATTAATGAATAAAGCAACAGAGATAAGGCTTGATATGACCCCTGAAGTGCTTGATAAAGTCGGGAAGAAATTATTTCAAAAAGCAAAGCAGATGGGCATTGGTGCAAGATTTACAGGGGCAGGAGGCGGAGGTTGTATCTGGGCAATTGGCAATAAAGAAAATATTCGTGATTTAAAAGTTGAATACAAGAATTTATTAAAATATGAAAAAGATGCAGGAATTTTAGATACAGCAATTGATTCTCGCGGCATAATCATTTATTAATATTGTATTAAAGATAGGATAGTCTGAGAATTATTTGTTCAAATATAAAAATAAAAAGAAAGTTGGATTAAAATGAATTTCCAAGATGTTATTTTAAATTTACAAAAGTTTTGGGGTGAAAAGGGTTGTGTTCTGGTGCAACCCTATGACATGGAAGTGGGAGCCGGAACCTTTCATCCTGCAACACTTCTTAAGGCTTTGGGACCTGAACCCTGGAAAACTGCATATGTGCAGCCCTCAAGACGTCCCACCGATGGAAGATATGGAGAAAATCCCAATAGGCTGCAGCATTATTATCAGTTTCAGGTATTGATTAAACCTTCTCCTCCTGACATACAACAGCAATATATTGAAAGCCTTAAAGTTCTTGGGATTGACCCTCTGGACCATGACATAAGATTTGTTGAAGATGATTGGGAATCTCCAACACTTGGAGCTGCAGGTCTTGGGTGGGAAGTATGGCTTGATGGCATGGAAGTTACCCAATTTACTTATTTTCAAAAGACAGGCAGTATTGATCTTTCTCCCATACCGGTTGAGCTGACTTACGGGCTTGAACGTATTTCCATGTATCTTCAGGGTGTTGACAATGTTTTTGATCTTAAATGGAATGACAAGATAACATACAGAGATGTTTTTCATCAACAGGAAGTTGAACAGTCAAAGTATAATTTTGAGATTGCTGATATTGATATGTTTTTTGATAATTTTAATAAATTTGAAGCAGAAGCCCATGAAATTGTAAAACATGGAATAGTCCTTCCTGCCTATGAATGCTGCCTTAAATGTTCACATATCTTTAATATGCTTGATGCCAGAGGTGCGATCAGTGTTACTGAACGTACAGGATATATAAAGAGAATCAGAGATATTGCAAGAATTTGTTCCAGAACCTATGTTGAACAGAGAAAAGAACTTGGATATCCATTATTAAAAAAGAAAGAGGAGAAAGCATAAGCATTATGGAAACTCTGTTAATAGAAATAGGAGTGGAAGAGATTCCCGCAGGATATATTGTGCCGGCTTTGGAGGCTTTTAGAAAAAATTTTCTTGCCAAGATGACTCAACAAAGAATTGAATTTGGAGAATGTGAATATTTCGGAACTCCCAGACGTCTTGCATTAATCTGTAAAAATATTGCTTCAAAACAAAAATCAGAAACTTCTACAATTTCTGGACCTCCTGAATCTGTTGGTTTTGATAAAAATGGCAAACCTACAAAAGCAGCTTTGGGATTTGCAAAAAAAGCAGGGATTAGTGTTGATGAAATCACCATAACCGAAAAGAAAAAAGGCAGGTACCTTACAGCTAAAGTTGAAGCCGAGGCTTTAAATTCCTATGAAATATTGGAAAAAATTCTGCCTGAACAAATTCTTTTAATACCTTTTCCAAAAGTCATGAAATGGGGTGATTTATCAATTATGTTTGCCCGTCCCATTATTTCCCTTACAGGCTTGCTGGGACAAAAAGTATTAAATTTTAAAATCGGAGATATTCAGTCTTCTTCTTTTGTATTTGGTCATCAATTTATGTATCCTGAAAAATATATAATTGATTCATCGGATAATTATTGTTCTGTTCTTGAAGCAAAAGGAGTTCTTCCGGATATTAAAAAAAGAAAAGCATTACTTTCTCAATCCATTAAAAAAGCTGCTGCAGATTATAATAGTCTGATAGTGGAAGATGAGGAATTGTTAGATATTGTAACAAATGTAGTTGAATATCCATATCCAGTGGTCGGCAAATTTGATGACCAATTTCTTGAAGTACCGGATGAAGTCCTGATCACAGCCATGAGAGAGCATCAAAAATATTTTGCCTTAAGGGATGAAAAAACAAATTTAAAACCCTATTTCATAGCTGTGAATAATACCCGGGTAAAAGATATGAAAATTGTGGCAAATGGTCACGAAAGAGTACTAAGAGCGCGCCTTTCCGATGCAAAATTTTTCTGGGAACAGGATCTTAAATCAAACCTTGACGAGTTTGCTGATAAATTAAAAAAAGTTACATTCCAGGCAGAATTAGGCTCAGTATTTGACAAGCAGGAGCGAATTATTAGAATTGCAGAAAATCTTGCGGAAATTGTAGATTCTGATGATAAGGAAAGCTTAAAACAAAATGTGAAAAGAGCTGCAAAAATTTGTAAAGCCGATCTTGTAAGTCAAGTGGTCATAGAGTTTACAAAACTTCAGGGGATTATGGGGAGAATCTATGCATTAAAAGCAGGTGAAGAAAAAGATGTTGCAGATGCTATTGAACAGCACTATAGACCAATTTATTCAGGAGGGAAACTCCCGGAAAATGATACAGCCAGGATTCTTGCCATATCTGATAAGATAGATTCCATTTGCGGTTGTTTCTCAATCGGACTTATTCCTTCCGGCGGATCTGATCCCTATGCCCTGAGAAGGCAGGGCATTGGTATATTACAGATTATACTTAAAAGGCAATTTAATTTTTCATTAAAAAACCTTGTTGACAATGCTGTAGGAACCTTTGTTAAAGATAATGCTAAGGTGATTTCCATCGGGGAAAAGGTTATAAAGTTTTTTAAAACCCGCATGGAAAATATGTTTACCGATAAAGGGTTTTCAAAAGAAGCTGTTAAATCGGCAATCGCTGCATCTTTTGATAATATACCTGATACGGCTTTGAGAATTAAAGCAATTGACAGTTTAAGAAAGGAACCTGATTTTGAGCCCTTATCCATTGCATTTAAACGTGTTGAAAATATATTAAAAAAATCATCATCTGAGATAGAACTGGGTAATGATATATGTGTAATAAATGACCTGTTTGAAGAAGATGCGGAAAAAGAGCTTTATACTTCTTTTAAAAAATTTGAAAAAGAAATTAAAACCCTTGCAGAAAAAGGTGATTACGATAGTGCTTTAAAGAAGATTGCTTTTCTCCGCCCCTTTGTGGATGATTTTTTTGATAATGTCATGGTAATGGTTGATGATACAAAACTTAAAACAAATAGAATTGCTTTGCTTTTAGAAATTTCTAAACTTTTTGGAAATATTGCGGATTTTTCAATGTTATAAAAGGAGAACTAAAATGGCAGGTTTTGATCCGGAACAGGATAAAAAATTAAAAGAATGGAGATCAGAAGATACAGGGCTTTGTATCTCTATAAATCAATATAAGGATGGAGAACCAAAGGTTCAGATCGGACCTAGGATAATCAAGAAAAAAGACGGTACTGACGGAGCTCCCAGAAAAGCAGGCAGGTATACCATTGAAGATATTTTGTGGATTTATGACATAATTGATGAGGTAAAGGATGAATTATCCGACCTTGTCGGACCTGAATAGTAAATCCATTGTCCCTGTATCCGGGGGCAGGAAATCTGTTGATTCCGGCAATGTTGCAGTCATGGTCAGCAGTGATCAGGATTTTAAGAATATAAGATCCAATTCTTTAAAACCTGTGGTCTCAAATTTTTATTTAAGCTCTCTTTTAACAGATAAAGATAAAATTTGCTTTGCAGGACCATATATTGGCGCACCTTATGGTGTTGTGCTTTTAGAATCTCTGATTGCAAAAGGGTTTTCAAAAATATTGATTTTGGGATGGTGCGGCTCTATTTCAGATAAACTTAAGGCAGGAGATATAATTATACCCTCCGGTGCAATATCAGACGAAGGAAGTTCTCAACATTATATTGATTTTAAAGGACTTTATTCCACAATTAAACCTTCATCATCATTGTCAGGTTTTCTTAAAGAAAAATTATGTGAAAAAAATATTGATTTTGTTAATGAAAAAATTTGGACAACTGATGCTATTTATCGGGAAACACCTGAAAAAGTGGGGTTTTTTAAAGATAAAGGAGCTTTTGCCGTTGAAATGGAGTGCTCTGCCCTTTTTGCAGCAGCACAATATAGAAAAATTGAGATTGCTTCACTATTAGTGGTGTCTGATGAAATTAAATTATCTGGCAGCCATGGTAAATGGATCCCGGGGTTTGGGAAAAAAGAGTTTAAGCTTGCCCGTAAAAAAGCCTGTAAACTAATCAGAGAAATTGCCATGAAAATTAATCAAAAAAATCAAGGCGCATAATTCAGGATAAATGGTAAATATGGCTCAAAATCAAGAATATGAGGCAATTAAAAAAGAAGCTGAACATCTAAGGGAAAAACTTGTTGACCACAGCCATAGATATCATGTACTTGATGACCCTGTTATTTCTGATGCTGAATATGACAGGCTTATGCAGCGCCTTGTTAAAATTGAAGAAGACCATCCTGAGCTTTCTATTCCTGATTCGCCGACTAAAAGAGTTGGAGGGGCTCCCTTAAAAGAATTTTCATCTGCCAGGCATTCATTGCCCATGCTCGGGCTTGATAATGCATTTTCAGATCAGGATGTTTTAAATTTTCATGAGAGAATAAGAAAAGAATTAAATTATGATTCTGTACTTTATACGGTTGAGCCAAAGCTTGACGGTGTTGCCGTAGAATTAATCTATGAAAACGGTTTTTTGACACAGGGTATTACAAGAGGGGATGGAACCTTTGGAGAGGTTGTTACGGAAAATATCAGAACAATAGGCAGTGTCCCGCTTAAATTAAATTTTAAAAATAATTTGGATATTCCTGCACGTCTTGAGGTGCGGGGTGAAGTTATCATTAACAAAAAAGATTTTGAAAATTTAAATAAGCATAGACTTGCAAAAAATGAAAATCTCTTTGCAAATTCCAGGAATGCAGCTGCAGGTTCCCTTCGACAACTGGATTCAAAAATTACTGCAAAAAGACCTCTGGATATATTTATATATGGGGCAGGGGACACTAAAGGGCTTGATTTTGTATCTCAAAAACAAATGTTTGATATATTTAAAGACCTTGGGTTTAAAATTAATCCTTTAATTAAAAGCACGGTCACCATTGACATAGCCCTTGACTGGTATAGAGAACTTGAGTCTTTAAGGGGAAATCTGCCCTATGAAATTGATGGTATGGTTATTAAGGTAGATGATATTAAAATTCAGAAAATACTTGGTCAAAAGGCAAGAAGCCCAAAATGGGCAATTGCATATAAATTTCCAGCCATGGAAGAAGTTTCCAAAATTAAAGATATTATTGTTCAGGTGGGCAGAACCGGCACTTTAACGCCGGTTGCTATTCTTGAACCTGTGAATATAGGCGGTGTAATAGTTAAAAGGGCAAGCCTTCACAACAGCGATGAAATTGAGCGCATGGATATCAGGGTTGGAGATTCTGTGGTGGTCATAAGAGCAGGGGATGTTATCCCGAAAGTAATAAAAAGAGTAGGGCAAAGACAGGATAATAATGCAAGCCCTTTTAAAATGCCTGAACATTGTCCGGTATGCAATAGTGTGGTCAGTAAAATTGTAACTGAAGTAGCTTTTAAATGTGTAAATGCTTCGTGCCCTGCACAGATCAAAGAGCGCCTCAAACATTTTGTTTCAAGGGATGGTTTTGATATCGAAGGCATTGGCGATAAATTATCAAAGCAACTTGTTGAACATGGATTGATAAATTCTGCTGCTGACCTTTTTTATCTTGAACAGACCGATCTATTAAAGCTTGAACGCATGGGAGAAAAATCAGCATCAAATATAATTAAAGCAATTGAAGATTCGAAAGAAATTGATCTTAAAAAATTTATTTTTGCCCTGGGAATAAATTATACAGGCGAGACCGCTGCAGCATTGCTTGCAAAAAAATATAAAAATATTAATCAGATCATAAAAGCTTCCATGGAAGAAATTCAAGATATTGATGGTATCGGACCAATAACTGCAGGTTCGGTTGTTGATTTTTTTAAATCTGCTGAAAACAGATTGATTATTGAGAAAATATTTGATGCCGGAGTGAGAATTATAAATAATACCAGAACTATAAATAATTTAAAAGATTCAGATGATCAAAATACACTTATGCCCAATGAATTTTTTAAGAAAACCATTGTTTTGACAGGCTCTCTGGAAACCATGACAAGAAATGAAGCAAAACAAATGCTGACAGACCTTGGGGCAAAAGTTACTTCAAGTATCAGCTCTAAAACCGATTTTATCATTGTCGGGAAAAATGCCGGCAGCAAGCTTTTAAAAGCCCAAAAATTAAATATTAATATTATT
>CAZTEM010000013.1:20213-26233 GCA_964612755.1 uncultured Desulfobacterales bacterium
TAAAAAAAATAGAAATAATAATAGTAAAATTCGAATAATCAAAAGAAGAAGAAAAAAGAAATTATTTTATTCTTTTGTCAAATGGTGTTTTGTTTTTTGCTCGGTCGGGATATTCCTTGGGATCGTCAGCCTTGCCGGCTTGTATTATTATATGAATAAAGATTTACCAAAGATTAATACTTTGCAGGACTATTCTCCATTAACTGTGACCAGTGTTTTTTCCGATGATCAAAGGAAAATTGGAGAATTCTATAATCAAAGAAGAATTGTTATCCCTTTAACAGAAATACCGAAAACATTACAGAATGCTTTTATTGCGGCTGAAGATTCAAGATTCAGAGAACACCCCGGAGTCGATTTTTTCAGTATTTTCAGGGCGATGATAAAAAATTTGCAGGCTGGCACTATTGTGCAGGGCGGCAGTACAATTACCCAGCAGGTTGCAAAATCATTTTTTTTGACACCTGCACGAACATATAAAAGAAAATTAAAAGAAGTAATACTTGCCTATCGCATCGAAAAAACTTTTTCAAAAGATGAAATCCTTTATCTTTATTTGAACCAGATATACCTGGGACATGGAGCCTATGGTGTGGAAGCCGCTGCTGAAAACTATTTTGGTAAACATGCAAAGGAACTGGATTTGTCAGAATGTTCCATGATTGCAGGTCTACCCCAGGCTCCAAGTAAATATTCACCGTTCAGACATCCTAAAAGAGCTCAACAGAGACAAATATATGTTTTAAATCAAATGAAGGAATGTGGATTTATAACAAATCTTCAAGCTAGTGACGCAATGAATCAAAAGCTTGACATTAAACCTAGAAAAAATTGGTTTATCGAAAGAGTACCTTGTTATACAGAGTATGTACGACGATATGTAGAGGAAAAATATGGGAAAGATGTTCTATATGATGAAGGGCTGAAAATTTATACTGCTGTGAATATTGAGATGCAGAAAAGCGGGAGAAAACAGGTAAAGATTGGTTTAAGAGAACTTGACAAACGTCAGGGTTATAGAGGACCTTTAAAACATATACCAGCTTTAAAAATTGAATCTTTTTGCAGAGAAATTGCCAAAGATATGGAACACAGTGACCTCCAGAAACAGATTATGTATAAAGGAGTTGTACTTGCTGTAGATAAAGAAAATAATATTGCAAGTGTTAGAGTGGGGAACCATAAGGGTATTATTAAAGGAAAAACTTTATTCTGGGCAAGAAAACCTGATATTGGGAAAGCTTCATGGGAAAATATAATTAATAATGTCTCACAGGTGCTGAAAGTGGGCGATATTATTTTTGTCACACCTAAAGAGAAAATTAAAAAATCAGAAGATTGGGAGTTTGAACTTGATCAGAAACCTGATACTGAGGCGGCTCTTTTATGTATTGAAGCAGAAACAGGTTATGTAAAAACAATGATTGGGGGAAATAATTATTTATTAAGCCAGTTCAACAGGGCAACTCAGTCAAGGCGCCAACCAGGTTCATCATTTAAGCCCATTATTTTTGCAGCCGCTATTGATAAAGGTTATACAGCTGCAACCATAATAATTGATTCTCCAATTGTCTTTGAGGATGAGAAGCGTGATTTTACATGGAAGCCTAAAAATTATCATGAAAAATTTTTTGGTCCTACTTTACTTAGAACTGCTTTGGTTAAATCACGGAATATAGTAACAATTAAAATTTTAAAAGATATTGGTATTGATTATGTGATTGATTATGCTAGAAAACTTGGCATAACATCAGAAATTAATAGAGATTTGTCCATTGCTCTTGGTTCATCAGGTGTAAGCCTTTTGGAAATGGTAAAAGCCTATTCTGTATTTTCTAATTTAGGTTACCTTGTTGAACCTGTATTTATTACGAAAATTGTTGATCGAAATGGTAATGTTCTTGAAGAATCAGAACTTAAACGAAAGAAAGTCATGGATATGACCACAGCATATATCCTTACCCATCTCTTAGAAGGAGTAGTGAAATCAGGCACAGGCTGGCGTGTGAAAGAATTAAAACGACCTGTAGCCGGGAAAACCGGAACAACGAACAACCTTTTTGATGCCTGGTTTCTGGGATATACACCGAGATATACCACAGGCGTCTGGGTAGGGTTTGATCAGGAAAAACCAATGGGTAAAGGAGAAACAGGCTCCAGAGCTGCAGCACCAATATGGCTTCATTATATGATGGATATACTTCAAGGGAAATCAGTAAGGACTTTTACTGTGCCTGAAGGAGTAGTGTTTGCAAAAATAGATGCTAAAACAGGGCTTCTACCGATTGAAGAGTCCAAGCAAGTTATATTTGAATGTTTTAAGGAAGGTACTGTCCCAACCGAGACTACACCAAGATCAAATAGTGAAGTTATTACCAAAGATGAGTTTTTTAAAGAAGAGATTTGATTCTAAAAATTGATAGCATTAATTTTTTCTTTAATTATGCTTTTCATTGTTTCAAGTCTTGTTTTGTCACATTTTGTAATTGTTTCATCAATAAGCTGTTGAATGGATTTATTACTTAGACCCTCCTGCTGTATCAATTGTGATGGTAATTGTTCAACTGAGATATCTACTTTTTCATCAAGATCAAATTTATTATATTGGTTAAAAGTCCATATAATGATCTCTTTTTTTGTCTGATCATTGATTTCTACTTCTACTTCTATTTCAGGCTCTGGCTCAGGCTCTGGCTCAGGTTCAGGCTCTGGTTCAAGTTCTGTTTTTGGTTCAGGTCTGGTTTCTAATTCCAATTCAAGTTCAAATTCTGATTCTAATTCCAATTCTTGGTCTGGTGCTAATACTTGTTCGGATTCTAATTTCGGTTGAATTATAGTGTCAGGTTCTGTTATCGTGCTATCAGGTATTTGTAAATCATCTACCAAAAAGAAGCCATGACCTTTTTGATATGCTCTTTGTAGTTTATTCAATTGTGCCGGGTCAATTACTAATACAATTTGATTTTTATAGAGAAAAATTTTGGGGCATACCTTTAAAGCCTGCTCTGGATAAAGTAAGGGGAGTGTCTCAAGCTGATCAGGAAGGTCAATCTTTTCAAGTGCTGCATCAACAAGAAGAGCTATGTGTCTATTATTGCTGGTGTTTTTTAAAATAATAATATTATTACCTGACAATTCATAATATTTTTGTGATAGGAAAGATTGCAGGAAAAGAAATATTGTGTTGGAGTCATTAATCCCTTCATCCTTTAGATTGTCAATATCATGGATTGACAATATGCTTGCAGTATCAATTCCAAAAATAGATTGTCCAGCTTTAACCAAATGAATTTTGCCCATTTTTTTAAATTTCCTGTTTATTCTTTGTTTTTATTTCCTGGTTGATATAGCAGGCTCAATAAAATGGTTGATAAGAGATATTAATTCATTATCCTTAAAGGGTTTTGTAACGAATCCTTTGGCTCCAAGTTCAGTTGCTCTGTCTTTATATTTTCTTGCACTTCTTGAGGTGAGCATAAGAACAGGGATATGGTTATAATCTAAATTGTTTTGTAAAGATTGTAATACATCAAAGCCATTCATTCGCGGCATTTCAATATCAAGAAGAATAAGATTAAAAGGTTGCTGGCGAATTATTTCCATGGCATCGACTCCATCTTTTGCAACTATTGGATGCCAACCCTGGTTTGTGATAAAATTGCTTAATACTTTTCTAATACTGATAGAGTCATCAACAATAAGAATTTTAAAATTTTGATCGTCTTCATAAGTTTTTTGAGCAATATCTTCATCAATTTGAATTGTAGAATCTTGTCCCGAGAGCAGTTCTTCCGTATCTATAATAGGAATTAAACTACCATTACCCATAATAGTAGCACCGGCTATACATGGTACCTGGTTATGGAGGTGGGATCCTAAACTTTTAAAGACTATATCTCTCTTTCCAATAATTGAATCTGCTACAAGAACTCCATTTGCATTGCCAGCTTCTACTAAAAGTGCAAACAGGTCTTCATCTATGGGATTAATCATGGGTTTTAATCCCATAATTTCAATAGGTCTGAGTAAGGGCAATTTGTCATTATCAAGTTCAAAATCATGCTTTTTGCTCTGTTTTTTGTCTATTCTGATAACTCTGTTAATATCACGTAAAGGCACTGCAAAGTCCTGCTGACCGAATTTAACTAAAAGGGCGGGAAGTTGCGCTACTGTGATGGGCAAACGAATGATAAATTCAGTCCCCTTACCCGGAGTTGAGTTGACTTCAATATTGCCATTAAGCTGCCTTACTGCATGGCTCACTACATCCATTCCTACACCACGTCCTGACATTGTTGTTGCTTTGGCTTTTGTTGAAAAACCATGTTGGAAAATTATGTCAACCAAATCATCATTGGTCATGGAAGATACATTTTTTTCCGGATAAAGTTCCAAAGCTTTTTTTCTAATTTTATCATAATCAAGCCCCTTACCATCATCGGAAAAGTGTATATTAAGCCAACTTCCTCTACGAACACATTTTATAAGTATTGTAGCCTGGTCCGGCTTTTTGGTTTTTTTGCGTTCTGCAGGGTTTTCTAAACCATGATCAATAGAGTTTCTTAATAAGTGCATAAATGGATCAGTCAACACATTCCAGACATGTGTGTCCATTTCCAAAAAGCTTCCCTTTATAACTAATTGTACAGATTTTTTTGTTACACGTGCTGATTCTCGTACAGTCTGGTGCAGGCGATTTGACAGAGTTGAAAAAGGTGCCATTTTAATGAGCTGCATTGAATTTTGTATTTCATTAACAACTCTGCGCTGTCTTGCTATAGTTGCCTGCCATAAATGTTGGATATTTGCAGTTTGATCCATTATTGAAGCTAAATCAGCAACAGCCTCATTTAAAGACCGGATCAAGATGTGCAGGTCAGAATATCGATCCATCTCAAGGGGATCAAATTCATCTATATTTTCATTGTTTTGTTTTGCATATCCGCTGATGGAGCTCATATGGGGTATAGTTGCAAGTTCAAAACCGGTTTCCAGCCGTACGCTGATATCCTTCATCCTTTTCATGATATTGGTAAATTCGTGGAGCGTATTATTAAAAGATTGAGATGAATCTTCGTGACTGGTTAAATTAATGGTCATATCACCAAGCAATCCAATCATTTGATCAATTTTTCCCATATCTACTCGAAGAGTTTTGGTTTCCTTGACATGTTCGAGTTTTGGCTGCCTTTTTATTTTTGCAACTGGTTTTCTGATTATTGGCTTGACTGGATCATCAATCGGGATGACAACAGAGTCTTCTGTATCCTTTGTTTTTACAGGTTTATCAACTATGGTTGTCTTTGTTTTCTGCTTGTCTATTGGTTTATCAGGTGTTTTTGCAGCAGGTTTATCAATATTTTGAAGTTTAGTCTGTTGTTCTTTTTTAGAGGCAACAATATTTTGTGTTTGATCTTTTTCTGATTTTTGCTCAGATACATCAGCAATGATATTTTTAAAGGTTTTTTGCATACCATTAATATCATCATCAATTTTAATATCCGGGTTGTTTGCAAGTTTTTCCAGGATATCGGAACCATCAAACATGGCAGTGATAATTTGAGGGGAAAGGATACCTGCCTCATCATGTAACCAGTCAAGGAAATCTTCAAAATCATTTCCAAAGCTTGCCACAATTTTAATACCAATAACGGCAGCAGCACCTTTTAATGTATGAACAGAGCGTCGTATGGAATGAAGCATTGCCCTGTACTCATCATTAATATCTATTTTATCATTGATTAAAGGAGCAAGCAGGTTAAGTTTTATATTAATATTATTTAAATGATCTTTTGATTCTTCATTAAAGCTTTCTAAGAATTCAGGATCGATATCATCAGTGACTGAGCTTGCTTTTTCAGGTTTTTTTATTTCCGGTTCAATCTCTATATCATTTTCATCAAGGAAATCCAAATCAAGATTTTCAACGAAATTTTCCGAATTGTCAGGTGTAATATTTTGTTTGGATACATCAGCAATGATATTTTTAAAGGTTTTTTGCATACCATTAATATCATCAT
>CAZTEM010000013.1:26333-38572 GCA_964612755.1 uncultured Desulfobacterales bacterium
CAGGATCGATATCATCAGTGACTGAGCTTGCTTTTTCAGGTTTTTTTATTTCCGGCTCATTAATGTCTTCTGATATTTCAACAGATATATCATTATTGTCAGAAAAATCTATATCAATATCTTCAAAAAAATCATCTGAATTTTCATCTTCCTTAAGTTCTTCTACTTGTTTAACACTGTTTTTATGGGTTTTTCTAAATTTGGTTAAAGCAGATAATGATTTATGAAGGAGTGTATCATCTATGTCTTCATTTGTTTCAACTAAGGAACAATATGATTTAATTTGTACAATTATCTCAGTTATAATTACTATAAGTTTGGGGCTCAGATCAAGATGATCTTTAGTGATATCATCAAAAACTTTATTGATCAGGTCTGCTGTCTTGGTCAGCTCATCTAAATTTATCATGGAGGATACACCCATGATAGTTGTCCCAAGGTTTAATAATTTGTTTGCAATTTGTTTGGAATCAGCCTCATTATCTAATAATGGTAGAAGTTCTTCCATTTCAGACAAAACACCTTTGATTTCTTTGATAAGTGTAAGAAATAGAGTATTGTCAAGTGGTTCTGTCATCGATTATCTCCTTTGCCAACCAACAGATAAAGGCTATGTAATAGAAAAATCATATAAGCTGTCCGAGGAAAAGAATTTATTCAAATCAAAAAGAAATATATCTTTTTGGATATTGTCTTTTTCATAAAACGCCTTACCGGAAAAATATTTAAACAGCACATCTTTTTTTCGGGTGTTTTTAAATATTTGATCGCTTATAGTGTATAAAGGACGAGTTGCAGTGATTTTATCAACTGTTACTGCTAATTTAATATCATCATTTTGCACAATAAGATAAGGTAAATTTTTAATTTGTGTATTATAAGGTCTGTTTCGGGTATTTTTTTTAATGCTGAAAAATAGGTTTAAATCTATTACTGAGATGATTTCTCCTCGAATATTAGTTATGCCGATTACCCAGTCCGGGAGCAAAGGAAGTGATTGAGTCTGGATATGTTCTCCTGCTTCCGCGATTGCTTCCAACGGAATAGCAATTTGGTGACCTCCAAGTTCAATACAAATATGACGTCCAATATCAATTTTGTCCTGAGCCGCCTGTAATTCAGGAGTGTTATCCACCACATGTTGCTGGACACCTTTTATCTCATTATCAATATCTGCCATGAGTGCTGCAAGTTCAACATTATCAGCACTTGATACGGGAGTAGTTTTCGAGGCAGATCTTTTCTCCCTGGCTTTTTTCATGTCTGGTTTACCCTTTACCAATTATTCTTTCAACTTCTTTTAATAGAACAGCTTCTTCACATGGTTTAGTCAAATAAACATCCGCTCCTTGTTTTTCTCCCCAGAATTTATCAGATTTTTGATTTTTACTTGTTAACATGATAATGGGAATATGCTTTAAATCAGGTGATTTTTTTATCTTTCTGCATGCCTGGAATCCATCCATGTTTGGCATTATAACATCTAATATAATAAGGTCGGGTTGTTCTTCCTGAGCTCTCACTAACGCTTGTTTGCCATCGGTAGCAGTTATAATAGAATAATGCTTAAGTACAGCTGATGCAGTCTTTAAACCTGTAGGACTATCATCAACAATTAAAATTTTCTTTGCAGCCATTTTATTTTATTCTCCTAAAGTATATTGTTTAATATCAAAACTATGAAAAATTCATATCAGGTTTCTTTTTTATTTTATATGTTTTTCTACCTCTGCAATCAGAATATCAGAATCAAACGGTTTTGTCAGATAAGCATTGGCAGATGATAATTTGCCTTTGACCTTATCTGTTAAACTAGCTTTACTGGTCAGCATAATTACTGGTGTATTTTTTAATTCATTATTGTGTCTGATCATATAGAGAATACTATAACCATCCAACTTAGGCAGCATGACATCCAGAATAACCAAATTAGGTTTTTCAAGGGTAACCTTGCCCAATGCCTCAAGACCATTGTCTGATTCCACAATGAGAAAACCATTATTCTGGAGAGTCCTCTTAATAATTTTTCTGGTAGTAGGGCTATCTTCTATAACAAGCACCTTTTTGATAATAGAAGAATCAAACGGTCCAAAAGCTTCTTTTGTTGAATATTTTGTGCCCAGAAATCTATGGCAGAGTTTTTTAAATTTAATACGGTTTTGATAATCATTGATTTTCAAAGATAAGTCATATATTAGATTTTCACATAATGTCAAAGGATAATCAAATTTATTAAAACCGAATTTACTAAGAGTTTTATTTATATGTTTTATTGAACCTGGACCAGTATACCTGGTAAGTACATCAGCAAAATAATCAAAATCTGTTTCATTTAGCACTACTATATTCTGTAATACAAAATTAATGAGCCCAAGCTTATATAATTCTACAATAAGTCGACCCAGCTTAGGAGGAGAAAATCCTGTAATCACTAAAATATCTTTAACGGATTTTTCTCCATCAAGTGCATTAAGCAGTTTAATCATATCCTTGCTTAATCGACAATTTGCTGAGCTCTTGGTAGAGCGCTTGAAAATTGATTTATAAAATTTTGCTTTATTAATTTTCATGATAATTCGTTCTCAAGTATAATCTAATATTCAAGTTCAGTTGGCTTGCCAGCATCTCTGCGGATTTGCTGCCAGAGATCTTTTGTTCGAGCTGCGTCAGTACCTGATAGAGTGTCAATGATTTCAAAATAATCCTGTTTGAATTTATCTTTCTGCACTGTTTCAGCTTTTTTGCAGGCAACAATATAGACAGTCTGTACAGATTGGTGATCAAAATTTCTCCAGAGCTGCTCATCTTTTAATGAAATATATTTATGATTCTCAAGTGCCCCTATGACAGCTTTAGTATCAAAATTTCCAACACGTTCAACAGCCTCCTTGTATTGATATAATATTGTATAGGCAGAAGCTGCTGAAGAAGACGGATAAGAGTGATATCTCTCAGCGTATTTAGTTACAAATTTTTTACCTTTATTATAATTATATTTAAAAGGGACATTCCAGCTCCAGGATACTGCCCCTATGACACCTTCCATAACTTTTGGTCCTGCACTGGTTGCCATCCCCAAAGTAAGGTTGGGAACTAAAATAGCTTGAAACTTTTTCTTTAAGCCTGTCTCTTCTAACATGGTAAGGGCACGTGCCATATCTTTTCCAAATAATACCAATACAAGGACCTGAGGTTTAACCACTTTTGCCATTGACAGGGCATTGGAAAAATCTTTATACGTTGCTCCTGGGAAAGGAGTATAAAACCTTCGATGCCTTTTTTCATTAGTTGTCATGCTAAAAGTACGTATGGATTTTTCAGTGGTTCTACCCCAAGTGTAATCAGCAGTAATATAAAAGAATTTTTTGCTGGACAATTTTTCTTTCATCAAATAATTGGAAATAGCCCTAGCTCCCATCCATGCATTATAGCATTCTCTGAACATATATTTGTGTCCCTCTGTCCCAGTAGTCGTATTGGAATATGTTAATGTTCCAAAGTATAATTTTCCTCGGGATTTGGCAACCTTTCCTCCGGCAATAGCAACAGCGCTTGAAGAACCCCCAAAGATCATTTCACATCGTTTCTGATCAATTAATTCAAGAACGTTTTTTTTAGAAATACCAGCATTGGATTGGGTATCTCTTAGAATCAATTGAATTTTCCGGTTCAGAATGCCTCCGTTATTGTTAATTTCTTCAACCGCCATAGTAGCTGCATTATATTGAGCCTGTCCCTGCACAGAGTATGGACCAGTCTGGGGATAATTTAATCCTATCTTAATAGTCTTTGCCCAACTGGTCTGGGAGAATATAAAAAGTGTTACAACAAGGATCATAGTCCATTTTAAATATTTCATGTTTGCCTCCTGGTCCTTTTATATTGTTTATTATAAATTAAAATTAATAAATCAGACTCATGCAGCAAAAATCAAGCGATTAAACTGTGATCACATGTTCATTAAGTCAGGTCATTTTTATTGCTCCGGCAGTATCATAATCAATGGTAAATAATTTAATATATCAACAGTGTTTTAAATAATCATTATAGTGCAAATTAATATTCAAGCTCCGATGGCTTACCAGCATTTTTGCGGATTTGCTGCCAAAGGTCTTTGCTGCGTACAGCTTTTTCCCCTGGTAAGGTATCGATGATTTTAAAAAAATCCTGTTTAAACTTATCTTTTTGCACTTCTTCTGATTTTTTGCAGGTTACTACATAAACAGTCTGTACTGACTGGTGGTCAAACCCTCGCCATTGTTGTTCATCTTTTAAAGAGGTATATTTATAATTTTCAAGGGATGCTATAATAGTTTTAGTGTCGAATGTTCCTGCGCGTTCTACTGCCTCTTTGTACTGGTATAAAATAGTATAGGCAGAACCTGATGATATCGATGGGTAAGAATGATATCGATCAGCATATTTAGTTACAAATTTTTTCCCTTTTGGATAATTATACTTAAATGGAACATTCCAGCACCATGGTACAGTTCCAATAACCCCTTCCATAACTTTTGCACCTGCATTTGTAGCTATACTGAGAGAAAGGCTGGGGGTTAATATTGCTTGGAAATTTTTCTTTAAGCCTCTTTCTTCAAGCATGGTAAGTATGCGTGTCAGGTCTTTACCAAATAAGACAAGTACCAATACCTGGGGTTTAACAACTTTTGCAAGAGTAAGTGCATTAGAAAAATCGCTATAAGTAGCGCCTGGGAAGGGGGTGTAAACCCGGCGATGGCGTTTTTCGTTTGTAGTCATGCTAAAAGTACGAATGGATTTTTCTGTGGTTTTTCCCCATGTATAATCAGCAGTAATATAAAAGAATTTTTTACTGGATAATTTTTCTTTCATCAAATAACTGGCAAGGCTTTTAGCTGCCATCCATGCATTATAGCCTTCTCTAAATATATACTTGTGGCCTGCCTCGCAGGTGGTAGCATTGGATGCAGTCATAGTTCCAAAATATAATTTATCTCTGGATCTGGCAGCTTGCCCGCCAGCAATTGCAACGGCACTTGAGACACCTCCAAAGATCATTTCACATTTTTCATTATCAATTAATTCAAGTACGTTTTTTGCAGAAATATCAGGTTTTGACTGAGTGTCTCGGGAAACAATTTTAATTTTTTTATTCAGTATCCCTCCTCTATTGTTAATTTCTTCAGCAGCCAGTGTCGCAGCATTATATTGAGCTAATCCTAAGGCTGAGTATGGTCCTGTTTGTGGATAATTAAGTCCAATATTTATAGTCTCAGTCCATCCATTTTGAGATAAAAAAAATAGTACAATAATTGAAATGAGACTCCATTTAAAATGTTTCATGTTTACTGCATGCTCCTTTTGTGCTCTTTTTTATCAATTTAATCCAATAGATCAGATTCATCTAACAAGTCAAAGTCTTCGTCATTAACTTCAAGTTCATAATCAGTAATAGCGGTTTGATCAATTTCAACAGATGGTAACTTAAATTCAGCAACTGACTTCAACATTTCATCAGCGGTTGATGCCATATTTTTCATGGAAAGGGAAGCCATATTAGTTTTTTCAGCTGTATCAGAACTGATAACACCAATTTCACTCATTTGTGTTGCAAGTTGTGCTGTGGTATCAGCTTGCTTTTTAGATGTTTCTGCAAGTCCTGAAATTAATTTTGCAACATCATTTGAGCTCTCTGTAATTTCTTTCAGCCTTGAAAAAGCCTGCTGTGAAAGGGATGTCCCTTTTACAACCTCTTGGATACTTGCATCCATACTAACACCTGCTGCTGAAATTTCATCAAGAATATTTTTAATTAATGTTTCAATTTGTTTAGTTGAGCCTGCAGCCTGTTCAGCAAGGCGCTGGATTTCTTCTGCTACAACAGCAAATCCACGACCTTCTTCACCGGCTGATGCAGCTTGAATGGAAGCATTCAAAGCAAGGATTGACGTTCTATCTGAAATTTCATTAATTGTTTTGGCAAAATCGCTGATTTCCTGGGAACTTTCACCCAGACGCTTAATAGCCCGGGCAGTATCCTGAACATTCTCACGAATGGTTTCCATGGCACTACTTGTATTTTCAACAACTTTAGCTCCATCGACAGCGATCTGGCTTGAAAATTTTGAAGTATTAGCAGATTGCTCAGCTTTTTGTGAAGCATCTTCAATCGCAGCTGTAAGGCGATTGATTTCATTAACTGCATCAGCAATCTTGTTTGATTGAGTGATACTATGTTGTGCAAGATCACCCGTGGAAGAACTTAAATCATTTGCAGTTGAGAAAACCTGTTCAGATGATAGTTTGATTTTTGCAAAGGCTGTACTCAATTCTTCCAGCATCATGTTCAAAGAATCAGCAAGAGTACCAGTTGCATCTTCACTTACAGTTGTTCTCACACTTAAATCACCATCTGCAAGATCAGAAATTTCATCAAGGAGTGTCATGATAGAATCCTGGAGGCGATCATGTTCTTCCTGTCGAGTCTGAATCAGTGATTTGGTGGTGGCGATCATATTATTAAATGAAGAGGCCATAACACCAAGTTCATCTTTACTTGTTATTTCAGCCCTGGCATTATAATCACCTTTATCAACTTTTTTAATTACCTCCATGATTTGGTCAATAGGTCCTGTGATACCTTTGGAAACCAATAAACTGATAAGGAATATTGCAATAAGACTAGCACCCAAAAATAATAAGGTACTTTTTAAAAGATTGGTAACAGGTCTGTTAACTTCTTCTAAATCAACTTCTCTCACAAGAGCCCAATGAATATCTTTAAATTTAAATGGTGTCCAGGCAGTAAGGACTTTTTCTCCAATATTATTGGTTGATTGTTTTGCCCCGTTTTTCCCTTGAAGAGCAAGGGTAACTATGGGAGTGTCCATGGCAGATTTGGGGTTGAATCTTGTGGTTTTAACATGATATTTTTTTGCAAATTTTGATTCGGTGCGCCACAATTTATCCTTACCAATTAAAAAACTTTGGGCAGATTTAATGTTTTGCCCTTTAATATTTTCAAGTCCAACGATTTTATCCAGGTGAGTTGAAGGTATTTGAAAAGCAACAATAAATTCTATACCATTGTGAATAACAGGTTTGGCCATAAAAGCAGTTGGTCTGTTCCCTGCTGGTTCATAGCGGCTATAATCACTTACAACCATTTTATGGGTTTTAAGAACTTTTTTAACAACCCGGGAAAGACCAGATCCCTTATAATGACCAGTGAAAAGGTTGGTTTGGAAATCTGGCAATTGTTTTACTGAATAAAAAACATACCCATCATTTCCAATCAGGTAAAGGTCAGGCAAGCCATAGATTTCAGCGGCATTTGCCAGGAAGTCCTTGCTTTCCCCGGGGATTTTAGGGGAAGCGACCTCTGCCTGATCCATCTCAACCATAAGGGCATATTTGTTACCTGAGATATCAATTTGAGCAAAAGATGTAAGCATTAATTCGCCCAGATAATTAATAGCCGCTTCTTCTCCCTGTTTTCCTTGAATTATTCGTCCAATAAGTTCGTTATCAATAACAAATGCAGGATTTGCAATGGTGAGTTCATCAAATTTTCTGGAGTTTGAACGGAATAAATTATCGTGACCAACAAGATAACTTTCACCATTGTCTCCAAGACCTTTGGATTTTTTTAAAATAGGGTCTAAAGCATTATTAGCCATTCTAAAAAGGACAACACCGGCAAGTGTTCTTCCTTCTTTTACAGGGTTATAAAAATATGCAACAGGTTCATCATCTCTTAAGGGTGAGAGTTTAAAATCAAAAAAGCCAGATCCCTTTTTGGCTTTTTTAAAGGCTTGGTATTCAGGTGAACCAGGATATTTTTTTAGAGAGCTCCCCGGTTTCATGAAATCATCACTTGAATAAAGGAGTTTGCCGTTGGGATCTATAAATATAATCGAACCAAAATTTCGGATTTTAGCTAATTTGAGTAAAAGCGGGTGATATCTTCTATGGGCAGAAACAATAGATTGTTTAAAGGATTTTATCATTGAAAGTTTTTGAGGACTTGTGGAAAAAACTTTGGCAAAAATTAATGATTGGTCAAAATAGTTTGTTACCAGTTCTTTTTTCAAGGTTTTAATTGCATCCATTTTAGTAAATGCATTGACTCTCAATTGATAAACATCATTGGTGATCTTATCAATATTTTTTGAACGTTCAATAAAATAATTATGCAGGTTTGCCTCCTGAAAGGAAACTGCAGCAGTCAAACTATTCAGCATTTTTTTATTGAGAAGTCCTGAAGCCATGAAATAGTTGATAATACCAACAATGGTCAAGGGTACTAGGGAAATAACCATGAGCCATAACATAAGTTTGCCCCTGATACTTTGTCCCATAATTGAAAAATTTAAAGGGTTTTTTCTTGCCCCTTTCTTTTTTTCTTTTTCTTTTTTTGTTCTATTTAGCACTTTGCCCATTTTTTCACCTTTGATATATAAAAATTATTTTGGATTGAAAATTGATAATAAATCAGGAACAATCATTAAATCATCCTGATACTCAAAAATTCCTTTAACAATAGCCTGGTCAATATTGTATGATTCAATTGAGCCGGGGCTGGAAGATTCAGGAATTTGTGTTGTTACTATTTGTTTTGGAAGTTTTAATATTCCTTGTACCAGTTGATTTGCTTTTCCATTATTCTGTACGGTTTTAACAACAATATAGCATGTATTGTTTGTTGTTCTTACATTATTTTTTGTTTCCAGGTCATATCGTTGAGCTGCATCAACTACGGGCATTATCTGTCCATGCCACAAGCAAAACCCTAAAAGATAATCAGGCGCAAAAGGTGCTGGATATATATTAATATCATTGAGGATTTCTTCAATCTGGCTAGTGGAAAAAAGCAGGACAGGATTTTTCCCTGATATAGCTTTACCCATCTCGCGTATTAAGACAATTCTTGATTTTTTATTATCTGTTTTATAGGTAATATCCTTTTGCATAACACTATATTAGGTCTGCATCCTCCATTTTAAAAAGCATTACTACTCCTGAATTATATATAACAATAATATAGCATTTTGCCTTTGTCAATGGGAAATCAACTGTCTATCAGGTAATACCGATAAAAAAAATCAGGCGGTTATGAATTCTTTGTTAAGTGTGATATCTGTTTTAATTATTATATCAAAATTTGTGAAAATATTTTTCAAGGCTTTAATGTTCATATTTTTATCACCTCGAAGTCTTGATTCTGAACTTGGATGAATTTTCAATGTAATAGTAGTGTTATCAGGATCCATAGCAATGTTTTTTTGAATTAATTCTTTTGCTCTATCAAAGAAAATCTCAGATAAAACAAGATGACCAAAAGCCGGGTGCCAAGGTCCTGCTATCATGTAATTATTATCCTGAAGCAGCTCTGATGCCTGAAGCCCCATACGTATAACAGGAATACTTTGATCATTAAAAAGCAGATAGATTTTTTTGACGAGGGATACGCATTCATCAATGCTTAAAGGTTCGTATCTGCCGGATTTATACCACTTTGCCATAAGACTGCCTTGTAACACAATCAAAGGGTATATCCTTATAAAATCAGGCGTTAGTTCTAATATTTTCCGGGCTGTTTCCATGGCTGATTTGTCAGTGTCTTCAGGAAGCCCAACCATCATTTGCATACCGATTTCAAGTTCATATTTTTTTAACAATAATGTGGCGTTAATAGTTGATTCGGCAGTATGTCCGCGTAGTGCAGCAGCTAAAACTTTATTGTTCATTGATTGGACTCCAAGTTCTATGGTCGACACAGGAAAATTTTTGATCATGTCAAGAGTCTTATCTGAAATTGTATCAGGTCTTGTGGAAAATCTAATGGAGTCAATTTTGTTATTGCATTTAAGTTCAGCAGCAATATCAAGAGCCATTACAATATATTCAGGATCAAGCCCAAGGAAATTTCCGCCAAAGAATGCAAGCTGGACAGGTTTTCTTTTGCCTTTGAATTTTAAATATTCATTTGTAATACCAATAATTGTGTTTTTATCAGGTAATTTATGCTTTGCATTGGTAATTATGGACTGGTTGCAAAAAGCACACATGTGGGGGCATCCACAATTGGGAATAAAAATGGGGATTACAAGAGGTTTGGTTTTAAACTGCATTATGTTTTATAAAAATAAAGATATAAAAAAAGGATATCGTATTTATTTGGTTTCCTTTTCTATTTGTTTTAAGGCATTAGCAGCAGCCTCCTGTTCAGCAGCTTTAATTGTTTTGCCTATGCCTTTTGCTTCAATCGTAAGAGTTTCCACCACAACTTCAAATGTCTTGTCATGGTCAGGACCGGTTGAATTAATAACATCATATGTAGGGGCTGTATCTTCAGTCTGCTGAATAAATTCCTGAAGTCTGGTTTTATTATCTTTCTGGGCAGCTTTTTCAGCAGCAATTTTAATTTTTTCTGAGAACAATTGATTGATATTAGCGTAAACAGTATCAAAGTTGGAGTCAAGATAGATCGCAGCAATAACAGCTTCGAATGTATCTGATAAGATAGAATCTTTTTCTCTGCCATTGGATAAAAGTTCCCCTTTTCCAAGGAAAATAAATTTGCCAAGGTTGATCTGGCGTGCCATGCTTGCAAGGGCAGGTTCATTTACAAGGTTTGCTCTGAGTTTTGAAAGTTCCCCTTCATTTTTTTCAGGATCAAATTCCATTAACAGCTGGCTTATACATAGTTCTATAACAGCGTCTCCAAGGAATTCAAGGCGTTCATTATCTAATAATTCTTCGTTATTGTTTTCATTTACATAGGACCTGTGCTGGAGCGCATTTATAAGAAGAGACTGGTTTGTAAATGTATAGTTGATATGTTTTTCAAGAGTTTCTAAAGATTTATTTTTACTATGCAATGTTTCAATTGTGTTAATAAGGTTATTAAATAATTCATCATATACTACAAGTTCACCACGACCTGTGCCGATATTTACTTCCTGGTTAAGTGCGCCATGGAAATCAGACCCGCCTGTAATGATCATATCATGTTTTTGTGCAAGATTAATAAAATTTGTTGTCTGTTCATGGGAATGGGAAGTATAATATGCTTCAATCCCATTGAGTCCTAATTGCTTTAAGTCTTTGATAAGTTTTTCTACAGTGAATTTTTTGTTGTCTTTAATGATGCCGGGGTGGGCAATAATACTAACACCGCCTGCATTGTGAATAAGTTCAAGTGCTTCTTTACAAGGTAGCCTGAATTTGTCAACATAAGCTTTTTTGCCTTTACCAAGATATTTATCAAAAGCTTCATTAAAAGATCCAACAATCTTTTTTTCAATCATGGCTTGAGCAATGTGAGGACGTCCTATTTGACCATCGGCGGTAATTTCTTCTACTTCTTTAATGGATATATCAAATCCAAGGTCATTGAGTTTTTTAATAATTAAAGGATTCCGGTCTGCCCTTGCTTTCTGCAGTTTTTCTAAAGCCAGGTTCATCTCTTTGCTCTCAAGGTCAAACCCATAACCTAAAATATGAAGGCTGCTATTATCAGGGAAATTTTCCGGAGGCTCACAACTTATTTCTACTCCGGTAATAAATTCAAGGGGCCAGGGCACACCAATTTTCATGACTTCTCTTACACCATCTATTGAATCATGATCTGTCAGTGCAATGGCTTTGATGCCTGCATCTAAAGAAAGATTCAATATTTCACTTGGAGAAAATGATCCGTCTGAAGCTGTTGAATGTATATGTAAATCAATCATAGTATTGCCCTTTCATAACCTGGGTTTAAATTCCTAAAGCTTTTTCAAGGTTTTCTTCTTTTTTCTTGCATTCAATACATTGAGTAGTGACTGGTCTTGCTTTAAGCCGTTCAATGGAAATTTCTTCTTCACAGGTATCACAAATACCAAAAGTTTTATTTTCAATGCGATCAAGAGCCTTTTTAATTTTTTTAATCAATTTGTGCTCGCGATCCCTGATCCTTAATTCAAAGTTCCTTTCTGCCTCGTGAGACGCTCTATCAGTGGGGTCTGCAAACCTGTCCTTTGATTGTGTCATTAAATTTACCGTACCATCTGCATGGGATAGTAATTCGTTCAGTCTCTCTGTTAAATGGGTTTTAAAAAAATCCAGATCTTTCTGTTTCATATTAATTCCTTTAAAATTAATCATCTAAACATTATTAATCAACTCTATATTATACGTTTTTTCAAAATAATGTAAAGAGATTTACAGCAATTCTCGGTCAAAAATTATTTTAAAGATTAACAAGTGTAATATAG
>CAZTEM010000014.1:0-37985 GCA_964612755.1 uncultured Desulfobacterales bacterium
AGCGAGTATGGGTGTTATTATCCATCGAGAGTTCGAATCTCTCTTTCTCCGCCATTCACAGAGATTTCAGGAAGATTTCAGGGATTGAGGCATATTGCTGACAATCCCTTTTTTTTGGTTTTTTTGTATTTTTTTGATTTTTTTGTAAATAGATTGACAGAAATGATAGTTGAACTATAAAATATTAAATTATTTATATATCTTGTTAGGGAGAAAAGTAAAATGAGATACAAGTATACATTTGAAAAGGATACAAAAAATGATGTGCTCAATGTTTTTGAGTCGGGTGAGGTTGATAACAGCTTTGTCGTGATGTATGAAGGCGCATATGCTTTAGGAGAGATGATTGCTGTCTCTAAAGAAGGTTTGGAACAATTTCTTGCAAAATTGCGGAAAAAAAATTTTTTCCCTGATACAAAAATTGGAATTAAACTTTATGAGGCAACCCTTGATTTTTTTTCAAAAAAATCTGAAGAAAAAATAGTTATAGATTATGCAGATGTTGAATCATTGGTCCCAGAGGAAATAGAGGAAGATGATATTGAAGTGGATGATCTTCTAGCCGCTGATGGGGATACTTCTGAGGATGTGATCAAGGAAATTGATACTGAAGATGATACTCCCAAATTTAAGCCGGAAAACACTTCAGAGCACGAGGAATAGGATTTCCAATAATGAAAGATGTAATTAAGAAAATAGTTTTGGCAGCTGGTGTAAAAGCATTTGAAAAAGGGCTTTTACCCTCAGATGATTTCCCAACAATAGAGTTTGAAGAGCCAAAGCATGAAGGTCAGGGTGATATTTCCACTAATTTTGCTATGGTTTCAGCCTCAATACAAAAAATGGCTCCACAAAAAATTGCCAAAATACTTATTTCTTTTATTGAAACATCGAATTTAATAGAAAAAGTAGAAATAGCAGGTCCCGGATTTATTAATTTTTTTCTTTGTAATCAGGCATGGCATTCCATTATAAAAGATATTTTTGATCAAGATACCAAATACGGCTCATCAGAATTTGGAAAGAATAAGAAAGTGCAGGTCGAATTTGTCAGTGCTAATCCTACAGGTCCTTTGCATGTAGGGCATGGGAGAGGCGCTGCTGTGGGTGATGCAACAGCCCATATACTTTCTTTTGCAGGTTTTAACGTTGAAAAAGAATATTATATTAATGATTCTGGCAGGCAAATTAATACTCTGGGGAAATCTGTATGGTTGAGACTTCTTGAACAGCAAGGCCAAAAAATCGATTTTCCTTCTGATTGCTATCAGGGTGAATATATTAAAGAATTTGCCAGGGATATTTTATCTGAAAAAGGCAATGATTTTCTTGAAATAAAAGAAGAAAATGCTGTGTCAGAATGCGCAAAATGGGCAGCAAATCGTATTTTAAATGGGATAAAGCAAGATCTTAAAGATTTTGGTGTAGAATTTGACAGATGGTTCAGCGAGCAAAGCCTTTATGATTCGTCCCTTGTAAAAAATACAATTGAGGAATTTAAATCACAAGATATTATTTATGAAAAAGATGGAGCTTTATGGTTTAATACTGAGAAATACGGTGATGAAAAAGACAGGGTTGTTGTGCGGAGCAATGGTGTGACAACATATTTTGCATCGGATATCGCATATCATAAGGACAAATTTGCCAGAGGTTTTGATCGGATTATCGATGTGTGGGGCGCTGACCACCATGGATATATACAGAGAATTAACGCATGTATTGATGCCTGTGGGCAAAGCAGCAATAATTTTGATGTAATCCTGGTTCAGCTTGTCAATCTTTTAAGGGGGGGCAAACCTGTTGCAATGTCGACCCGAGCAGGTGAGTTTGTGACCCTTAAGGATATTGTGGATGAAGTTGGAAAAGATGCTGCAAGATTTATGTTTTTAAGCCGAAGTTATGATTCTAAACTTGATTTTGACCTGGAACTTGCAAAGGAAAAAAGCAATAATAACCCGGTATTTTATGTGCAATATGTTCATGCGAGGATCTCAAGTATTTTGCAAAAAGCTGAAGATCAGGATTTGATTAAAAATCAGGATATTAAATGGCAGGCTGATTTTGAAATGATTTTAAGTAATTTAAAGGAAAAAGAAGAAATTAATCTTATTAAAATTCTTTCTCTTTTTCAGGAGAATGTTGAAAAAAGTGCACAGACACTTCACCCCCATATTATTTTTACCTATTTAATGACATTATCCCATGCTTTTCATTCCTATTATAATAAACATAAGGTTATTACAGAGAATAAGGAAATGAGCCTTGGCAGAGTTTATCTTATCACAGCAGTAAAGAAAGTAATCAGAAATGGCCTCGTATTATTGGGAGTTTCTGCCCCTGAAAGGATGTAATATGCCATCCTTAAAAAAAGGAATATTCTATGTTGTCCTTTTTTTTATAATAGTATGGATGTTTGTTCTTGGAATTTTTGTAGGCAGGGGTAATGCTCCTGTAAAGTTTGATACGCGTGGCTTTCAGAAAAAACTTGCAGATATTTCCGGTAAATACGATGCTCAACATCATAAAGAACAAGAAACTGATATTCAATTCTATGAAGATTTACAATCCCCTATGTCTAAAGCCTCAGACATGCCGGAGAATCGAGCTGTGGTTACCCGCAAAATTGATAATCTCAATAAAGGCGGGAGCCTTGAAAATAATGATGCTGATAAAGAGGATGAGCTTGATCGACAAATCCCATTAAAATTAAGCCAAAAATTTTTGACTAAGGCAAAATATGCAGCAAAGTCAAAAGAGAAAATATCCAGGGCGAAAATTGTATCAAAACCTGCAACATCCAATAATTATAATAAAAAAGATAAATATACAATACAGATAGCAGCGTTTAAAGATATGAAAACTGCTTTTGAAAAGATTGCCTCACTCAAAGCAAAAGGGTATACAGCTTATAGAACATTAGGGAAAGTACAGTCGGAAACCTGGCACAGAATCAGGATAGGTCATTTTTCCGATACAGAGGTTGCACGTAAATATCTAAGAAAGTTAAAACATGATAATATTAATGGTATAATAATTAAGCAGGACTTATAATATTTTATAAGGAAGAAAAATGAAAGTTTCTAAAAAAGACGTTGAAGGCATTGCTCACCTGGCAAGATTAAAAATTGATAAAACATTGATTGGAAAGTATGCTGAGCAGATAAGTGATATTTTAAAATATATTGACAAATTAAAAGATGTTGATGTGTCTCAAGCTGAATTGGTAGCAGATGCATCTTTTAATACCAATGTTTTAAGACTTGATAACCCTGTAAAATCCGGTGGTCCTGCAGTAACTCTTGCAAACGCGCCAGAGAGGATAGATGATTGTTTCCAAGTACCAAGTACAATTAAGCCAAATTAGAATTACAAATACGATCAGGTAAAGGATTAAAAAAATGGATCTCCAGAAACTTACCATACACGAGTTGAGTGATTTATTGAAAAAATCTGAGATTACATCAGAAGAAATTACCAGGCAGTATCTTGCCAGGATTGAAAAATATGATGAAAAAATAGGTGCATATATAACAATTGATAAGACATATGCATTTGCCCAGGCAAAAAAAGCAGATGAGATTATAGCAAAAGGAAAGGCATCATTGCTTACAGGAATCCCCCTGGCTGTTAAAGACCTGCTCTGCACTAAAGGAGTTAGAACAACCTGTGGTTCAAAAATTCTTGAGAATTTTGTTCCTGAATATGATGCAAGTATAATTTCCAGGTTTAAAAATCAGGGTGCTGTGATTATTGGCAAAACAAATCTTGATGAATTTGCAATGGGTTCATCAACGGAAAATTCAGCTTTTCACTTAACTAAAAATCCCTGGAATAAAGAATGTGTTCCGGGCGGTTCCAGCGGGGGGTCAGCTGCTGCTGTTGCTGCAGGTTTCTGCGCAGGCTCTCTGGGCACTGATACAGGAGGCTCAATACGCCAGCCTGCATCCCATTGTGGAGTTGTAGGGTTAAAACCTACCTATGGCAGGGTCTCAAGATTCGGATTGGTGTCCTATGCCTCATCTTTAGACCAGATAGGACCAATAACAAAAGATGTAAAAGATGCTGCCATTATATTAAATTGTATTTGCGGCAAGGATGATAAGGATTCTACTTCTATTGATGTTGATGTTCCTGATTTTTTATCTGTTTTTGATGAATTTGAGAAAACATCTTTAAAAGGTATGACAGCAGGGATTCCTATGGAATATTTGTCAGTTGAGGGCATTGATCCTGATGTTAAGAAAATTTTTATGGAGGCAAAAGAACGTCTTAAAGACCTTGGCATGAAGATTGTTGATATATCATTGCCCCACACTGAATATGCCATTGCTGCCTATTATATCATAGCTCCCTGTGAAGCTTCTTCCAATCTTGCAAGATTTGATGGAGTAAGATATGGGCATAGAAGTAAAGATGCAGATGACCTTCTTGATATGTATAAAAATACAAAGTATGAAGGTTTTGGAGAAGAGGTAAAGCGGCGGATTATCATTGGCACATATGCTCTTTCAGCAGGGTATTATGATGCATATTATGGCAGGGCATCCAGGGTGAGATCATTAATCATGAATGATTTTACCAATGCCTTTAAAAAATGTGATATCATTATTTCCCCTGTTGCACCTACGCCTGCTTTTAAAATAGGGGAAAACTCTGATGACCCCCTTACAATGTATTTAACTGATGTTTTTACGCTTTCTGCAAATATGGCAAGTGTTCCCGGACTTTCAGTTCCGGCAGGTTTGTCATCTAAAGGATTACCAGTGGGTTTGCAAATGATGGCTGCAAGATTTGATGAAAAAAGCCTTTTAAAGGCAGGGTTTGGTTTTGAACAATCATTATTAGAAGATAAATCCCTGGACAAAACCAGGCGATTCTGTAAATTATAGATTTATTATCAGGAGTTTAATAATTATGGCAACAATAAAATCCAGCAGTGAAAGTTTGAAAAATGCAATTAAATGGATTTCAGAACAACGAAAAATTAATTCTGAAAAAGATGTTGTTTTAATTGCCCAGGAAGCAAATATTAAATTTGATTTAAGCCCTGATGACTCAGAATTTATTTTAAGGTTTGTAAAAGATCCTGATTCATTGGATTGAAAACATTACAAGGATAAAATGTCTGAAATAAGAATCCTTTCAGAAGATCTTGCCAATAAAATTGCAGCAGGTGAAGTTGTTGCAAGGCCTGCTTCAGTTGTAAAAGAGCTCCTTGAAAATTCTATTGATGCAAAAGCTTTCAATGTCACTTTAGAGGTTGAAAACGGTGGTAGAACTCTAATAAGGGTTTCAGATAATGGAGTGGGTATGTCAAGGGACAATGCCCTGCTTTCCATTGAAAGATTTGCCACAAGTAAAATTTCAAGCACAGAAGATCTTTTTTCCATTTCCACAATGGGTTTCAGAGGAGAAGCTCTCCCGTCAATTGCTGCTGTATCGCAATTTTCTCTTGTGACAAGGGAAAAAACAGATCATGCAGGTACTAATATCATAATGTCCGGCGGTAAATTATTAAATGTGACAGAAACCGGTGCGCCTCCGGGAACAATGGTGCAGGTGAAAAATTTGTTTTTTAATACTCCTGCAAGAAAGAAATTTTTAAAAACATACAATACCGAGATGAGTCATATTGCAGATGTTTTTTCTTCCCTTGCCCTTGGGAATCAAGGTATTGGATTCAGGCTTTTTAGTAATGGTAAGCTTGTTAAAACTTTTGCAAGCTCTGATTCTTTTTATGAAAGAGTTATCAAGGTACTTGGGAAAGATTTGAGTTCAAACCTTCTTAAAATAGATTGCCGTGGAAATGATATTCATGTGTCAGGGTTTATTTCTTCACCCCTGATAACAAGAAGCAGTTCAAGAATGGTTAAGGTTTTTGTTAATAATCGCCTTGTAAATGACAGAGGTATTGTTTCTGCTGTTTTAAATGGCTATAAAGGCAACCTTATGAAGGGACGATTTCCTCTTGGTGTAATCAATATTTCCCTTCCTTTTGATAGTGTTGATATCAATGTACACCCGGCAAAAAATGAAGTGAGATTTTTTGATGGCAGGAGCGTTTACGATGTTGTGAAAAAGGCTGTCAAAGATGGCATGACAGAGGAGAAAGAGAAATTTTACGGATCTGAGTCTAAAGACCAGACCCTTTATCCAAAGGCTCCATCCGGAGAAGCTATCCAGGAGTCTTTGTTTAAATATTCAGATTCCAAACCGTCTCGGGATACAATACAGGATACAATATCTGTACCCGATATCAACAAGGCAGGTCCAAAGGTAAAAGAAATTTTTCAAGAAAAAGAAGAGAAAACTTTTGAAATAATTTCCACGCCGATTAACAGGGACTTTGAAGAACTGCAGAAAAATGCCCATGTCCAGGAAACAGATAATGAAATAAACTATAAAGGTAATTTTATTATCAAAGGGCAGGTATTGTCTACATATATTATTGCTGAAACTGATAATGGAATGATCCTTGTTGACCAGCATGCTGCCCATGAAAGAATTGTTTATGAGCAACTTAAAAAAACAAGCCTTAATTCTAATATGCAGTCCCAAACTCTTTTAATGCCGGAGACACTTGAGCTGAATTTTAAAGAAGCTGATCTGCTCAGCTCTATTTCCGAAGAACTTTTACAATATGGTTTTGATATTGAGCCGTTTGGAGGCACAACTTTTATAATCAAATCAATACCAGCTATTATTGATGAAAAAGAAACCTCTCCTTTTATTTTGGAAATTCTTGATAGCCTTGTAGATAGGAAAACAAGTTCTTTGAAAAACAAATGGCTTGAGGATGTCTTGATTTTAATGGCATGCCACAGCGCAATCAGGGCTAATCATAAGTTAAATATTCAAGAAATGGAACAGCTTTTAATTGATCTTGAAAAATGTGAAAATCCTCTTCATTGTCCCCATGGGCGACCAACCATGATAAAGTGGGGAAAAAAAGATATGGAAAAGATGTTTAAAAGAATAGTTTAAAAATATTGCCAGACCTGCCACCAGGGTCTGTCTTCTCCTCTGTCTGCTCCATATCGGGGCGTAATCATTTTTTCAGGATCCATTCTTTGCTGCTTTTGTCTTTGTTTGGCATAACTCTGCTCTTCAGTGAATTCTTCATATTGTGCCGTAGTTCTATTAAAGATTTCTTTGTTGATTTTAGCTGCAAGTAAATTGACTTCAGGTATGATTTTTTCTATTTTACTGACCTGGGCAAAAAAAGGCTGAGATGTGTTATCTTTAGTATTGTAAACCATGGCATCAATACTGAAAGCATTGGAAAATTCTGTTATGCTTCCTGTTAATATAAAGTCAGATCCGGTTGCCTTTGCCATGGCAGAAAGGAATTTTTCCTTTGGGAGTTTTATATTTTGTTTAAGGGCGTTAATAACTATGGTCTGGTCAGTGATTAAAGTGTGATCAGCCCATGATAGCCTTGATGCAAGCATGCTCCCTATCCCATATTTAATATTGGTTATGTCTTTTTTTGAATGTAGTTCAAAGGGAAGAATTGCAATTTTTTTTAAGCCATTGGCATGTGCGGCATTGAAGTTTGTAAAGGAACAAATAATAAATAAGGATAATATTGTTGTTTTTACAAAAACCCCCATGGATACTTTAGTCAATGGTGTTATCTTGTACATTTTAGTTATCGTCCTGTAATCTGGTTTTAATAATCTTTGTTATAATTTTGGGATCTGCCTTGCCTTTGGTTTCTCTCATAACCTGTCCCATGAAAAAACTGAAAAGTTTTGTTTTCCCGTTTTTGTATGCTTCAACTTCTTTAGGGTTGTCTTGTATAATTTTATCGACAATGGTGTCAAGCTCGGATTGGTCAGATACCTGTTCAAGATTTTGTTCTTTTAAAATTGTTTCAGGATCTTTGCCGGTTTCAACTATGTTTTCAAATATTGTTTTGGCACCTTTAATATTGATGGTGTTTTTTTCCAAAAGTTGTAATATTTTGGAAAGGTCAGCAGAGGAAACAGGAGAAGATTCAATGCTTAATCCTTTATTGTTAAGCATTCCAAGTATTGTTGTCATTATCCAGTTGCTTGCCTGCTTTTTATCTTTCAGATCTTTTATTGTTGCTTCAAAATAATTTGCAAGTTCCTTTGATGAAGTCAATACCTCGGCATCGTATTGCGGGATATTAAATTCCTTAATAAATCTTAGTTGCTTAATATCCGGCAGTTCAGGCATAGTAGTTTTTACATCCTGAATCCATTTGTCATCAACAATTAAAGGAACAAGGTCAGGATCAGGAAAATATCGATAATCATGGGCATTTTCCTTGCCTCGCATGCTATTTGTTTTGTTTTTGGAAGGGTCCCATAATCTGGTTTCCTGAATTATTTCTCCTTTTTCTTCAAGAATATAAGTTTGCCGTTCAATCTCGTAGTTAATGGCTTTTTCTACATTTTTAAAAGAATTGAGATTTTTTATTTCTGCGCGTATCCCAAACTTTTCAGTGCCCTTAACCCGAAGAGAAATATTAGCATCACATCTGAATTGCCCTTTTTCCATATTTGCATCAGAGGCATCAATATATTTTAATATCAAATGAAGTTTTTTTAAATATTGGGATGCTTGTTTTGCTGATCTTATGTCAGGCTCACTGACAATCTCAACCAGAGGAATCCCGGTTCTGTTTAAATCCACAAGGCTTTTCCCCCGGGCAGGATCATGGGTGAGTTTCCCTGCATCTTCTTCCATATGTATTCTTGTTATACCAATTCTTTTTTCTTTAATATCAAGAAAACCATGTTCTGCAATGGGAAAAGCATATTGGGAAATTTGATATCCTTTGGGAAGGTCAGGATAAAAATAATTTTTTCTGTCAAATCGGCTTTGCCTTGCAATTTTACAATTTGTTGCAAGGGCTGTTTTAATTGCAAGACTCACTGCATGTTTGTTGAGCACGGGTAATACCCCTGGCATACCAGTACATACAGGGCATGTGTTAGCATTGGGAGAATTTCCGAATTTAGTGGAACAACCGCAGAATATTTTTGTTTTTGTTTTTAATTGTGCGTGGACTTCAAGACCAATAACCGGTTCAAACATTTATTTTGCATACCTTTGAAAATATTATTCAAATCATATAAAATCAGTTACTCTTTATAACCTTGATTATAATATTTGGCAATAATATTTTTTTAGTTGAAATCAAACTGATAAAAATATATTACATGATGCAACTTAAGTTAATGATTTTTTAAATTAAAGGCAAGAACATATGAAGTTTTTTTTATGTGTAATCGGTATGGTGATGATAGTCGAAGGGCTGCCGTATTTTGCTGTTCCGGATAAAATGAAAAATATGATAAGAATGGTCATAGAGTTGCAGGACAGGTCGCTACGAGGATTTGGCGGATTTCTTATGATCCTTGGAATTATTGTAGTTTATATTGGGAAATGTTTAATCTGATGTATGCTTTAAAAGATTATTTTTTTGATCTTCCCCTGGAAAGAATTGCCCAGAACCCTGTTGAAAACAGAGATGAATCAAGGCTGTTATTGTTAAAAAAAGAAACCGGTGTTATTGGTCATTATCTTTTTAAAGATATGGATAAGCTGTTAAAAAAAGACGATCTTTTGGTAATTAATAATACAAAGGTTATTCCTGCACGTCTGAGGGGTAAAAAAGAAACAGGCGGCAAGGTTGAGGTTTTGATTATTGATTTTACCCAAGGCTTAAAAACCCATGAAAAAAAATCGTATTTTGAATGTGATTGCCTTGTTAAAGCTTCTAAAAGTCCAAAACCAGGTACCCATCTTTTTTTTGATCATGGGCTTGAAGCAATTGTGATTGACAATAAAGGGAGTGTATGTGAAATAAGATTTTCTGGATACGATGATTTTCTTGATACCTTAAATAAGATTGGTGATATACCTTTACCTCCGTATATCAAAAGAGATAATGGCAAAGCACTGGGTTCTGACAAAGATAATTATCAGACTGTATATGCAAGAGAAAATGGCGCTGTTGCAGCTCCCACAGCAGGTTTACATTTTACTGATAATTTAATGAATAAACTTCTGGATAAGGGTGTTAAATTTGTAGAAATCACACTCCATGTAGGGTATGGAACCTTTGTTCCGGTTAAGGTGAATGATATTAGAGATCATAAAATACATTCGGAATTTTATTTTGTATCAGATAATGCAGCAAAAATGATTAATAAAGCAAAAGATGAAAATAGACGGGTCATTGCTGTGGGCACCACAAGTATGCGGACATTGGAGTATTTATCCGATGACCAGGGCAGGATTAAACCAGGGCATGGTATGTGTGATATTTTTATTTATCCGGGATATGATTTTAAATGTGTTAATGGTATAATCACTAATTTTCATTTACCTGAATCAACACTGATTATGCTTGTTTCAGCTTTTGCCGGGCGCAGGAATATTTTAAAAGCTTATAAAACAGCAATTAATGAAAAATACAGGTTTTTCAGCTATGGCGATGCCATGTTTATAGAGTAAATAGTTGATAAAGGAAGATAAAATAAATATAAATGTTTGAGTTTGAGATTTTAAATAAAAGCAGTGAAACACGGGCGCGAACAGGGAAAATTGTATGTTCCCACGGCACTATTAAAACTCCTATTTTTATGCCGGTGGGAACCTTGGGCTCTGTTAAATCCCTGACTGTTGAAGACCTTGACCATTGCTCTGCCCAGATTATTTTAGGCAATACATATCATCTGTATTTAAGACCAGGATGCGATGTGGTGGAGCATTTGCATGGACTCCATAAGTTTATTAACTGGGATAAGCCCATGTTGACTGATAGTGGAGGGTTCCAGTTTTTTTCCCTGGCAAAGCTTGCCAAATTTACTGATAAAGGTGTATCATTTCAATCTCATATTGATGGTTCAAGACATTTTTTTTCACCGCAAAAAGCTGTGGATATTCAAATGATACTTGGATCTGATATTATGATGTCTTTGGATTGGTGTATTGGGTATCCGGCCGATGAAAAACAGACATTAAAAGCCCTGGAAAAAACCACAATGTGGGCAAAACAGGGATATGACCATTGGATGGAACAAAGCAAACAACAAGGACAGATAAAAAATTCTTTGTTTGGTATTGTCCAGGGAGGAATGTATCCCAGATTGCGCTCTATATCAGCAGAACAGATTTGTGAGATTGGTTTTCCAGGGCATGCCATTGGGGGCTTGAGTGTTGGAGAGCCAAAAGAATTAATGTATGAAATGGCAGATTATACACTCCCTTTACTTAGCGAGAAAAAACCAAAATATATAATGGGGGTGGGAACTCCAGAAGACCTTGTTGAACTTTCAGGTATGGGTACAGATATGTTTGACTGTGTTATGCCTTCAAGAAACGCAAGAAACGGGCAGCTTTTTACATCAAAGGGTAATATTAATATCCCCAACGCAAAATATAGGTTTGATGAAGCTCCCATTGATGATACTTGTTCATGTTATACCTGCAGGAATTATTCCAGAGCTTATTTACGCCATTTGTACAAGTCAAAGGAACTTCTTGCATACCGATTAAATACAATACATAATATTTATTATTTTCTTGATTTAATGAAAAAGATCAGAAAAGCTATTAATAATGATTCTTTTTTAAAATTTAAAAGAGATTTTTATTTACAAAGAGGAGAAAATTAAATGACAATAGCCACAAGAATTGAAGAATCAATAGAAAAATCATCGTGGATAAGAAAAATGTTTGAAGCAGGTGCAAAATTGCGAGCTGAGCATGGTGCAGATAAGGTTTTTGATTTCAGCATTGGGAATCCCAATTTAAAGCCCCCTGTGGAATTTCAAGAAGCACTTGAGAAGGTTGCAGCAGATGATGCAGAAGGAATCCATGGATATATGCCAAATACAGGATTTCCTTTTGTAAGAGAAGCCATTGCAAAAACTGTTTTAAGGGAGCAGGGTGCTGAGGTTACAGGAGATGATATCATAATTACCTGTGGTGCAGCAGGCGGGCTTAACGTTATTATAAAAGCTGTTTTAAATCCTGGTGAGGAAGTCCTTGTTACAAGCCCTTTTTTTGTTGAATATACTTTTTATGCACAAAATCATGGTGGGGAACTCAAAACAGTGCCAGCAAAGGAAGATTTTTCCATGGACCTTGATGCCATGGAAAAAAACATATCTGAAAAAACCAGAATCGTTCTTGTAAATTCTCCGAACAACCCCACAGGAAAGATTTATTCAAGAGAGGAATTGACAAGTTTAGGTAAACTCCTTGAAAAAAAGAGTAAAGAATACGGTAAGGTGATCTATCTTGTATCTGATGAACCCTATCGCAAGATTGTTTTTGAAGATATTGAAATCCCTTCTGTTTTTTCATGTTATAAAAATTCCATAGTTGCAACATCACATTCAAAGGATTTATCTCTTCCCGGAGAGAGAATAGGTTATATAACCATTGGTCCTGATACTGAGTACAGAGAAAAATTAAGAGGTGCCATGGCACTTACCAACAGGATTTTAGGATTTGTAAATGCACCGGGGATTATGCAGAGAGTTTTACCATATATTCAAACTGCGAGCGTTGACATAGGCGCATATAAAAGAAAGAGAGATCTTTTATGTAAAGGATTGGGCGAGACAGATTTAGAGTTTATCATTCCTTTGGGAACATTTTATCTTTTTCCAAAATCTCCCATTGCCGATGATGTAAAATTCGTACAAATGCTTCAGGATGAACTGATTTTAGGCGTCCCGGGAAGTGGGTTCGGAGCACCCGGATATTTCAGGCTTTCATTTTGTGTGGCAGATGATACAATAAAAAATTCAATTCCGGCATTTAAAAGAGTGATGGCTAAACTTTAACAAAGGTATAAGATTATTATGCACGAGATGGGTATTGCAGAGCAAATAGTTGAGATAGCGCTTGCTTCCATTCCTGAGGATGAAAAAAATCCCAGGGTTGAAAAAATGAATTTAAGAATTGGTAAATTTGCATCGGTTGTAGAACACAGCCTCAGGTTTTGTTTTGGTATAATTGTAAAAGATACGCCCCTGGAACATACAGAATTGATAATAGAAAATGTCCCTGTCCGTGTGCATTGTAATACATGCAATTTTGAATGGGAAGTTGATGACCCGATATTCAAGTGCCCTGAATGTAAAGGAACTGACCTTGAAATGCTGTCAGGCAGGGAGATCGATATTGAGTCTATTGAACTTGCAGATTAGAAGATTTTAATGTAATTAAAGTTTTATTCAGAGTAATTTATTATATATTATAAATTAAGGATTGAAAATGGAAATCAATATTCAAAAAAGAGTTCTTGAAGCAAATGAAAACGAATCTGAAAAGCTTAAAAGATTTTTTAAAGAGAAAAACGTTTTTGTATTAAATGTCATGAGTTCGCCCGGGTCCGGTAAAACAGAAACCCTGGTTAAAACCCTTAACAGGATTATGCCTGAGATCCGTACTGCCGTGATTGTAGGGGATATATGCACAACCAATGACGCTGACCGTTTAGATGCAACAGGAGCTGAAGTTACCCAGATTAATACAGATAAATTCGGTGGTGACTGTCATCTTGCTGCTAATCTTATTGAATCCACTGCCAGGGAATTTGATCTTGACAATATTGATCTTTTAATTGTTGAAAATATCGGCAACCTTGTCTGCCCGGCTGAATTTGATATTGGTGAAGATGCAAGAACTGTTGTATTAAGTGTTACAGAAGGTGAAGATAAACCTTTAAAATACCCTTTAATGTTCAGGCTTGCCCATAGTGCTATTTTGAACAAGATTGATCTTTTACCATATCTTGATTTTGATATTGATGAGGCAGAAAAGAATATCAAAGAAATAAACCCTGATATGCCTGTTTACAGGATATCTGCAACAAAGGAACAAGGGCTTGATCCATGGATTAAATGGTTGAAAGATATGGTAAAATCCAAGATAAATCCATAAGGTATGGAATGATTTTTTAGAAAATCCATATAAAATTATTGGAGAAAGGATTGGTATGGGAAGGAAAAAAGCTGTCTTTAAAGGTGCTTGGTATCCCGAGACTTCAGATGAATGTGAATCTCATATCAAGGGCTATCTAAAAGACAATAAAGGTATTATAGAAGATGATTCCCCTGGTTGTATTGTCCCCCATGCAGGATGGAATTATTCAGGTTCCATTGCGTGCAGAACTATTGGATCCCTTGCAAGCCAACTTGATCAAGGTCGGAATTTAGACTGTATTGTTATTTTTGGACTTCATATGAAAGGTGAGGATACCCCGATTATCCTTGAATCAGGAACATGGGAAACACCTTTTGGTGATCTTGAAATAGAGAGAAATTTTGGAAACCAAATAGTTGAACAAGCTATTATTGAGAAAGTTAAGATATTAAAACAGCCATCCCGACTTTTCCCCGAAGAAAATACCATTGAGCTTCAGCTTCCTTTTATTAAATATTTTTTTAGTGATATTCCCATTGTAACCATTGGAGTGCCGCCCAATAATGATGCATTAACAATAGGCAAAGCTGTTTATAATGCTGCGAAAGATTTAAAAATGGATATTGCTGTGATGGGTTCCACAGATCTTACCCATTATGGCGAATCCTTTGGATTTACACCGGTTGGGTCCGGAGACCAAGCCTATGAATGGGTGAAAAATAAAAACGATGCCATGGCTGTGAAAGCTTTGAGATTAATGGATGCCGAAGAGATTCTCAATACCGGGAAAAATAACCATAATATGTGTTGTCCTGGTGCTGCTGCCGCTGCTGTAACAACATCAAAATTGCTTGGTGCAACCAAAGGTATGGAACTTGAATATGCCTCAAGTTATAACAAAGCTCCGGGAGATAGTTTTGTCGGGTATACCGGGGTTTTATTTCAGACAACATTATCATTGTTGTAAATTCAGATTTTTTTGTATAAATTTAAAATTTGTCAGATCAGCGACTGTTGGCTGTCAGCATCAAACAGGTGCAAGTGATCCATATTACAGATAAGTTTGATTGTTTCATTGAGATTGATTTTATTTGTACTGTCACATTTGGCTGTGAGTTTGATATTATCTATATTTAAATGGATATGGGTTTCACTGCCAAGGGGTTCTACCACTTCAACCCTTCCTTTAATAATATATTGGTTTTTCAGTTGTTTGTTCTCAGATTTTAACGTTATATCATCAGGGCGTAATCCTGCAACCAGTTTTTGACCGGTTTTTTTTATTTTGCCTGCTGCTTTTTCAGGAAGGGGCAGGCTAAAGTTTTCAGACAATTGTATTTTTATCCCCTGATCATCCTTTATAGCAACGCCATTGATCAAATTCATGGGAGGGCTTCCAATAAAGCCTGCGACAAATATATTGGCAGGATGCCTGAACAAATCCATTGCATCCCCAACTTGCTCAATATAACCATCTCTCAGCACTACAATCCTATCTCCAAGGGTCATGGCTTCAACCTGGTCATGGGTTACATATAAGATTGTATTTTTAACTCTCTGGTGGAGCTCTTTGATTTCAAGGCGCATTTTGGTTCGCAATTTTGCGTCAAGGTTTGAAAGAGGTTCATCAAATAGATATAGATCAGGGTTTCTGACAATGGCACGACCCATGGCAACTCTTTGCCTTTGCCCTCCTGAGAGCTGTGCAGGTTTTCGAAGGAGAAGATCTCGTATGTTCAGGATATCTGCTGCATTGTGTACGCGTTGTTCGATTTCTTTTTTTGGAGTTTTTTTAAGTTTTAAACCAAAGGACATATTCTGGTAAACATTCATATGCGGGTATAGTGCATAATTTTGGAAAACCATTGCAACATTGCGATCTTTGGGAGAAATATCATTGATTACTTTGTTGTCAAACATTATTTCACCCTCTGAAATATCTTCAAGTCCTGCAACCATCCTGAGGATTGTAGATTTTCCACAGCCTGATGGTCCAACCAGGACAATAAATTCATCTTTTTTGATTTCAAGATTAATGCCATGTACCACTTTGGTTTTATCATATTGTTTAACTACATTTTTAAAGGAGATAGTTGTCATAATGTCTTGATTACCTTTATTATTTTCATTTTACTTAAAAGCCTTTATCAAAAGATCATATATTAATTAAGATATATTTTGGCTCGCAAGATAAAAAGCCCCCATAATACTCGCATTTTGCCCTGTTTCTAAAAAATCACAAGGCATTATGGTAGATTTTATTTCAGTTTTATTTAATATTTTGTTTACCTGTGGTGCAAAAAGATCAAATGCCCGCGCAAGTCCTCCTCCTAAAAATATAGGTATATCAGCAGGCGCACCGTCTTTGATGGCAATTAAAAGAATATCAATCGCTGCTTTCCCAAATATATTTCTAAATAAAGATATTGCTTTTTTGGCAGTATGATGATTTTGTTTGTAAAGGTTACAGATAACCGGTCCTGCAGCTCCGGGATTTAATAGTTTTATTTGAAGGTCTTCAGGCAGGCTATTGAATTCATTGTCCAGCATAAGGGAAAGGAAAATCCGCCATAATCCTTTTCCTGATACACAGGTCTCAGCGCGCAAAGACTCAGGGTCATTTTCAGGACCAAGTATTTTATTAATATCAACTTTGGTTTCTATGGCAAAATTTTGGAGAAATTTATCCCAGGGTGCATTATGGTTTTTAAAAATTTTTTCAAGGTCTTTTTTTAAAAGTTTTCCCACATATCCAGGTTCATTGGTGGGATGAATACTTTTGTCCTTTTTATCCCAATTTTGTGTGGGGAAACAAATATTTCCTTTTGCAGAGATCCATGACCCTCCCCAACCTCCTCCAAAAGCCCAGTATAATAATTGAATATGATGTATGTTAAATAGAGCAAGAGCACCGCAGTCTCCGTCATTGATAACAGAGACTGGGGCATTGTTGCATCCTGAAGAAAGTTGATTCACAATATCAGTATCATCAAGAAATAAAAGATTGTTACAGGATATTATATTTTGATTATCATCTGCAAATCCTGGTATACTCACGCCAATGGAGCATAGTTGATTGAAATTGAGGCTTGCATCAGCCATCATGGTTTTAAGAATATTTATTAAATTATCAATAAATTGTTCATGCCCTATACCATAATCTTCACGTTTTATAAGGCTTTCACGCAAACATCTAGTTTGAAACTCCTTTATATCTGCAATGGATATTTTTGTTCCCAGCCCTGCACCTATGTCAATGGCAGCTATAATTTGTTTGTTGTACTTAAAGGTGGTCAAGGATTATTTCCCCTTAGAAGGTGTTTCATAGCTTTGCCAGTCAAGTTGATTTTTTTCTACCCAGGCATATTGTTCTTTATGAGATAAAAGACTTGCAGCAGCTTCATCAATGACTGCTGTGGTACGCTGATGAAATTGCAGGGCAGATGCCGGCCATTTTGCTGTTACAGCTTCTTCAATCATGGCTTTGACAGCTTTTGCCTTTTTCCAGCCGCAGGCAAGTACCATGCAGTGGCGGGCTTCCATGATGGTTCCTATACCCATGGTTATGACATGCCTGGGGACTTTTTCAGCATTATCAAAAAATCTTGAATTATCCTGAATAGTATTCTGGGTTAATATTTTAATCCAGGTCCTTGATGAAAGCGATCCCATGGGTTCATTAAATCCAATATGACCATTGCTTCCAATGCCAAGTATTTGTAAATCAATTCCCTTGCATGCTTTTATCTTAGCTTCATAATCAATGCAGGTTTGTCTTAAATCCTCTGCCATACCATCCGGGATAAAAATTCTATCCTTTGGTATATCAATAAAATTAAACAGGTTTTCATTCATATATCGATGATAAGACTGGGAATGGGAAGGGGCAAGCCCAACATATTCATCTAAATTGAATGTGGTAGAATTTTTAAAAGAGATAATACCTGCATTGTACATGGCAATAAGCTGTTTGTATAATTTTAGAGGAGTTGTGCCGGTGGCAAGACCAATAACAGGGTTGTTTTTTTCTCTAATATATTTTGCAACTATTTTTGCTGCAATATCTGCACAATCTTTTATGGTTTTTCTGATTATTATTTCCATGATTGTTTTATCCTTTAACAGCACCCTGGAGCAGACCTTTAACAAAGAATCTGGAAAAAATTAAATAAAATATTACAATGGGAAGTGATGCCATGGATAAAGCTGCAAATACAAGTCCAAAATTTGTACGGTATTGACCAAAAAGCAATGCTGTAGCAAGGGGTATGGTTTTCATTGATTCTGATTTTATTAAAATGAGTGGAAACCAGAAATCATTCCATATGGGAATAAAAATAACAATGGCAAGGGCAGAGATGGGTGGTAATAAAAGAGGCAATATTACACGCAGAAAAACTCCAGGTTCAGAACAACCGTCAAGACGGGCTGCCTCAAAAAGGTCTTTGGGAATCATTTTGATAAAATCTGTGAGTATAAAAATACCCAAGGGTATGCCAATGGCTATATTAATTATGATTAATGAAATAATATTGTCATTTAATCCCATGGAAACAAACATTTTTAAAAGGCTTATTGTTCCAAGTCGTATGGGAATTACAAGCCCTGCAAGGAAATATATATAAAAAATATTTATCCACCTGGAGGAAAACTTTGCAAAAATAAAAGCTGCAGGAGCTGAAAAAATCACAATAAAAGCAAGGCTGAACAATACAATTAGAATACTATTTAAAAAATAGACCCCGAAATTGGCTTTGACAATGAGGTTTATATAGTTTTCCAGGTATATTCCGTGGGGAATACCAAAGGGGTTTTGAAAAATTTCTCTTGTGGGTTTTAATGAAGTAATGGTCATTAAAAAGAGGGGATACACAATGGTCATGACATAGGTGATAATAACAGCATAATACAGGATTCGTTTAAAAATTTTTTGTGTTATCATTTTTAATAATCCATTTTCTGGTTTGCTTTAAAAAAGAACATCCAGGCTGCAAGTCCTGCAAATACAATGGCTGACATTATAGTTGATACCGCAGCTCCCATTCCAATACCCCAGCCACCCCTTGCAGGAACTGTAAAGGCTGCACGATAGAAAAGAGAACCAAAAAGATCTGTGGCATAGCAGGGATTGCCCTGGGTTGTTGCCATGGAATAAACTATATCAAATTGTGTAAAGTCACCTATAAATATTAAAATGGTAACAATGCCTATTATTGGCATAATATAAGGGATAATAATATATCTGATCATGTGAATCTGACCTGCACCATCAATTTTTGCAGCTTCAATAATTTCTTTTGGGATATTATCTATGGCTGCTGTATAAAATAAGATGGTTTCTCCCATGAATTGCCACGAGATGACCACAGCAAGTATAGGCAGGGCATATGCAGGGTCACCAAGCCATGGGCGGATAAGCGATTCTAATCCTATATTTTCCAATATTCTGTCAAAAATACCAAATACCGGATTAAATATAAGTTTACCAAATAAGAAACCTACAACGATTACAGAAAGGGTTGTGGGAAGAAAGCTGAGTTTGCGAACAGTATTTGTCATCCACATTTTTCGTGTAATCATATAGGCAAATATAAAGCCCAGAAAGTTTTGAATAATAGTGACAATTATAAAAAATTTAATATTATTGGAAAATGCATTGATCATGCGTTCTTTAAATGGGTATTGGGTGAATAATTTTATAAAGTTATCAAAACCTACAAAATCTTTTACTATGAGTCCGTTGGAATCATATAAACTGAGCCGCATGGAATCAATAATAGGAATAAAAAAGAAAATAGTATAGATGATAAGTGCAGGAAGAAGAAAATACAGCATGAAAAGTTTCTGCCTTGAATTTACAAAACAAGATGTCATTTATGGCATACCCCTATTAAAGAAATTGGGTTTGATTTATACAATGTCCAGAAATCTTTGATTGCAGGACATTGTATAAATGTGTTGTTTATTGTTGAAAAGGTTTATACCAGGTTTCAAGTCCTTTTTGAACAAAGGCAGCAGCTTGTTTTGGAGTGAATTTATCAGTTAACATTTTAATCAATGCTTCATTCATCAGTGAATTACCACTGGGAGTTTTGTCTGAGAGTTTTTCCCATGTTGTCCTGATGGTAATGTCTGCTCCCTGGGCAGCGTTAAGCATGGTCTTGGCAAGTTCGTCAGTCATGGTAAATTTGCCTGGTGTATAAGCATAAAAACCAGGGACCTGGTTCATGACCAATTGTGCATATTCCGGTGTTGCAGTCCATTGTACAAATTCCAGAGCCTGTTTATAATGTTTTGAGTTTTTATTGAGCCCAATACCTGCATCAACATGGAAACAATAGGATAATTTATCGCCTTTATGTCTGACAGGTGGTGGGAACCAGCCGATATCATTGGATCCAATGGCTCTAAAAGTACCTATTTCCCATGATCCCCCAAAAAACATTGCTGCCCGGTTTGCTGCAAACATCTGCTGCATGCTGACATAATCAAGTCCTTGATATCCTCTTGGAAGAAAAGGCTGCAACATATCAATATGTTCAAATGCATCAACAAAGGCAGGATCGGTGAGTTTCATTTTTCCTGCAATTAAAGCCTGACGGCTTTTTTCTCCACCATAAAAATTAGGTCCAAGACCACTGAAAACCACCTCATATAAAGTCCATTCATCCATGGCTCCCTGGGCAAAAACATTTTCATGATTTTGCTTTAAGATTTTGCAAACTGCCATGAATTCATCCCAGGTTTCAGGGACCTTAAGATTATATTTTTTAAAAATATTTTTATGATAATATACTCCATGGGTTACACCAAATATCGGTATTCCATAGGTTTTACCGTCATCGGTTGACCAGGCAGCTTTTGCAGAGCTTGGGAAATTTTTTAATGAAGGAATATCATTATTCAGTACATGAAGGAACCCACCATCATAAATTGCTTTGCCAGAAGAAAATGATCTCAGAAAAATAATATCAGCACCAGTTCCGGTTTGAAGGGAAGACATTAATTGTGCATCATATTCTGTATCAGCCTTGGGCTGAAATTCTACAATTACATCGGGATGATTATTATTATAGATTGCAAGGACTTTATCCATTCCTTGAATATCATCACTGCGCCAGCTTGTGAATGTTAATTTTATTTTTTCTCCTGCCCAGACCTGACCACCAAATGTTACCATAATACTGATCAGTGCCATGGTAGCAATCAGTATTAATCCTTTGAGGCATTTTTTCATGTTTGTCTCCTTTGTACTTTTTTCTTTTATCAAATATATTCACTTCATTACATTATTCTGATAAAAGGTTGTTAGTTAGTTAACTTAACAATCTTTTAATAGCTTTATTTATCTTTGTCAAGTGGATACTTTTTAAATAAAATAAAAATAAACAGGGTGCTTGCAAAAAAAATAAAAATTAGTTAGTTAACAAAACTATTAAACAGAAATGGTTTAAGTAAGCAGGATAACAGGAGAAAATTAATATGCTTGAAAAGCAGTCTCAGTCCAATGTCAAACTCAATAATTTACGTTTGATTTTAAAAACAATTATCAATCATAAATCGGTTTCCAGAGCTGATCTTGTCCGGCTTACCAGAATTTCAAAACCGACTGTATCAAATTTGATTGAAAATTTGCTCAGCCAGAATCTTGTACAGGAAATCGGGCATGGTCATTCCAAGACCGGAAGAAAACCAATTTTAATAAAATTTAATGCGACTTTGAAGTATTTTCTTGTGTTTACAATTGGAAGAGAGGAATTCCATATTGCTCTTTCGGATTTGCAGGGTAATGTATTGGACATGCGAAGCAAAGCCTTTGATCATCTCCAAACTCATCATGATCGTCTTATGCAATTGCGTATATATATGCAGGGGCTGCTGGATAAAGCAGGTATTAATGAAGGTGAACTTTTAAAAATACATGGTGCAGCCCCAGGAATTTTGGTTAACCCGGGGCAGCCTCTTAAATGGGCAGATCATGGATTCCCAGATGGTCAGGATATGCAGGATTTTCTTGAAAAAGCATTTAATACACCTGTCCTTTTAAATCATTCCAGTAAAATATCTCTTTACGGAGAAAAAATTGCTGGCAGCGCAAAAGGAATACATGATGCTGTGTATATTGATTTTGGTTATGGGCTTGGGAGTGCTTTTATGTTTGATAATAAGATTTATTTTGGTGCTGATAGATCAGCAGGTGAAATCGGTTATACATATTCAGGGCAGGAAGAATTTAACACATATGCTTTAAAACCGCATGGATGGGGTGCACTTGAGTCGGTTATTTCAGGCAGAGCCTTATGTCTTAAAGGTGTTAAAGCTGTTGAGAAATATAAAACTTCCCTGATATGGGACTTTGCCCAAAAAGATAAAACCAAGATTACAGCTAAAATTATATTTGATGCTGCCCGTCAGGGAGACTCCTGCGCGCGTAAAATTTTAAGAGATTCCTTTGGATATTTTAATATGTGCCTTTGTAATATTATCAATATGCTTAATCCTGAGCGGATCATTATTGGTGGCGGAATATCCAATGCAGGTGATTTCCTTCTTGATTTTATTCTTAAGGAAATAAAAGGGAAAATCTTGATACAGCCTGAAATCGTGATATCTGAGCTAAAAGATAAAGCTGCTATAATAGGAGCCATCGCCTATCTCATAGAAAATACCGATTTTTTTACTGAATTATAATATTTATCCCGTGGTAAAAATCAGGCACTTATCCCATAGAAAAAATACATGATAAACATAACAACTATTATAAAAAGTATTGTCATACCTGATCCTGCTTTAATATAATCTTTGACATGGTATCCGCCAGGCTTCATAAGAAGGGCATTTACCTGGTGGGTTGGAAGGATAAATGTATTTGAGGCAGCCACAGCAACAAGCAGAGCTGCCATTCGAGGATCTGCCCCGCATTGCAATGCCATGTTCATGGCAAGGGGTATCATCAAAACCGTTGCTCCGACATTGGAAATAACCAGGGTAAAAAAAGAGGTGAGCATGCCAATGAGTAAAAACATGTATAAAGGTGTTAAAAATCCATGCATAAGGTGAACAATATTATTTGATAAATACATGGCAGCACCGGTTTTTTCAAAGGCAAGCCCCAGGGGAATCAGACCTGCCAGCAGAAATACAGTCATCCAGTCAACACTTCTATAGGCTTCATCTAAGGTCATGACTCTGGTCAGAATCATTCCCACAGCTCCTGTAAGCAATGCTATGGATAATTGAATTTTAAACCCCAGGGCAAGAACAAGAGCAATTATCAGACAAGTCACAGCATATCCTGCTTTTTCAGGCTGTATAAATTCTCCCTTTATATGTTCTGTAAAGGCAAAATCAGGCTTTTTCTGCATGGCATGAAATCGTTCCCATTCTCCATGTAATAAAAATGTATCACCTGACTGGATCTTTGTCTCTGATATATCTTCTAAATAAACTCTGTTCTTGCGATATAGAGCAAGGGGATTTACTTGATATTGTTTTCTGAAATTTATTTGGTGCAGGGTTTTTCCCACAAGTTCTGACCTCGGAGTGATGATTGTTTCACAGACACCAGCAATGTCATGACCCATTATTTCGTTAAGTCTGTCAAGTCCTTGCTTGAGTTCCCAGCCCATATCCCTGGCAAGTCTGTCCACATGTTTTCTATTGCTGATAATTCCTATTATATCGCCCGGCTCAATGGTATCTGCCCGTGCCGGTGCCATAGTCTTTTGATGCAAATCTGAGCATATGCAGACAACACTTGCATGGTATAATGGTCTGAGTTTTAATTCATCGAGCCTTTTAGCTGTAAAATTTTGAGGAATTATGAATTCATAAAGTTTGTGGATTTCTTCTCCATAGGTACATTCAAGGTCATCATTAAGAAGGCATGCCATTGTATCTTTATAATGTACTTTAGGAAGTATTATTCTGCCGAAAAAAATAAAATATAAAACTGCTGTAAAAACAAGGCTGATTCCAATGGGGGCAACACTGAACAGCCCAAAAGCCTCATAAGCTTTGCCTTCTAATATTCCATGGTTAATTGTCCACCAGGATGACATAAGATCATTGAGCAATATAAGAGGGCTTGATCCCACAAGGGTAATACATCCTCCAAGAACCGCACAATATCCCATGGGTATGAGAATTTTGGATATTGGTATGTTTAATTGTTTGCATATCCTATTGGTTGCAGGAAGAAAAAGAGCTGCTGCCCCAATATTTTGCATAAAACTTGAAATAAAGGCTATGGTTATGGAAATGAAACTCATAATCCTTATTTCATTTTTCCCGGCAAGCTTGATTATCTGGCGGGCAAATACATTCATTACTCCTGTTTTATCAAGACCTGCTCCAATAATAATAACAGCAATAATCGATACAACAGCATTGGAACTGAGCCCGCTTATAGCTTCTGACGGTTCAACAATGCCTGCAAGGGGCAGTAAAATGATCATGAGAAGTCCAACCATGTCAACCCGAACTATTTCAAAAATAAACAGGCAGGTTACAAAAATTAAAAAACCAAATACAATGATCATATCTGAGGTCAATGCAAGGGGTGGTGTCATTATGTTTTACCTTTTTGTTGTAAACCAGTGATGATAGCAATTATTATAATATATTTTATAGTTTATCTCAATCCATAAATTTTGGCTCTTAAAGACTGTTATTCAAGGATGCCGGTCCAAAATTAAATGGAGTTTTTACAGCATTACCATTTGAGTCAAATCCTATGGTACCTGTAAGAGAATGATCATGTTTGAATGATTTCATGTTTTCAGCAATTTTAATTGCTTCCAGGCTTTGTGTTTTTTTAATTGCATTTGCAAGGATCATCAATGTGTCATATCCTGAAACAGCAGCAATGTCAGGAAGAGTATTAAATCTTTTTAAATAGGATTGATAAAACTGATTATACTCTGATGTTTCGGTGTTGATCTGTAATGGACAATAAACATTTTTAAACAGGTGATGATTTGTTGTAATGGTGTGATGGTCTGGTTTTTTGTCTATGACAATAGGTTTGTTGAACCCTGCAGCCCGATAGGTGCGGATGATATTAAGACTGTCTTGAATTCCAGCAATGATTATAAGGCTATCTGTTTGAAGATTATCTAATTGATTTTTAATCTGGGTTTTAAGATGCTCTCGTACCTGATCGGGATAAATCCCTAAAAGTTGGGGTATCTTTATATTATCTGACATGAGTATGGATTCAAAATAATGGGCTTGTCTGGTATTAATATCTGATGCATCATAGGTGATGCTGACCCTTGACCAATGTTTTTCTTTTGTCAATTTTAATAATTTTTCAGCAATCGTTTCAATAGGAGTGCTGTTGCTGAAAATGAATTGAAAATTTTTCTGACTTTGGGTCAGATTGGCAGATAAAGGTGAGATCATTAAAATACCGTAGAATTCGTAATTCTGGACAACCGCCCGGGTCAACCTGTCATCTGAATGACCAATAATAAATAAGGTGCCGGCCTGGTCACATATTTGTTGAGCTGCTTCAAAGGCGCCGTCAAGAGATCCTTTATCGTCAACAGGTATCAGTTTTATTATTCGTCCCAGAAGCCCGCCTGTTTTATTAAGTTTTTCTGCAGCAAAATTGATACCATTGAGCAAAGAAGGGTGTAAAGACCAATCCCCTGCTGCTGCAATGCCAATAGCTCCTCCCTTTTGTGCGTATAATTGCCGTGTGTGTGCTGCCCCTCGAAATTGGTTATATTCTTTTTTGCTTGTGATGAGAATATCAGCCAACCACCAGAAGCTTGTAATGCAAACTATTAAGAGTAAAAACCAGAATAATGTTTTTTTCATTTTTATGTCCTATTTATATCATAATCCTATTGAGTCCATAGTATTTAAATGCTCTGGCGAGAGGCAAGTTTTGAAAAATAGCCTTTAGCCACCATTAATTCAGGATATGTTCCTTGTTCAATTATCTGACCCTGGTGCATTACATAAATCTGGTCTGCCTTTTCAATTGTGCTCAGACGGTGGGCAATGACAAACCGCGATGCCTGCATTTGTTTAAGGCTGTCCATAACCCCGGCTTGGGATGCATTGTCAAGATTTGAAGTTGCCTCGTCCAGAAAAATAATTTTAGGATTCCTGAAAAGAGCCCTTGCCAGCATAATTCTTTGTTTCTGACCTCCTGAAAAGGTAACACCGCCATGGGGGACAAATGTTTTTAATTGCATGGGCATAGCGCGAATTTCATCCTCTACTCTTGCAAGGCGGGCAGCTTTCCACACATCTTCTTCAGTTGCACTTTCATCAGATCCTGCAATATTGAAAAATATATCTCCTTGAACCAGATCACCGTTTTGAATCACCACTCCAAGCTGCTGCCTCACCTTTATGGGATTGAGTCGTGATAAATCTTTTCCATCATAAAGAACTGAGCCTGAGAGAGGTTTATAAAAACCCAGCATCATTTTCAGCAGAGAAGATTTGCCACAGCCTGATTCTCCCACAACAGCGACAAATTCTCCGGGTTTTATTGTAATAGAAACTGAGTTGAGTGCCATTGATGCTGTATTTGGATATGCATATGAAACCTGGTTGACTGTGATCCCTCCCAATAATTTGCCAGGGCCTTTTAAACTTCTTAATGATTCGGGTTTAGCATCTAAAATGGGTTTGGCACGCTGATATGACGGGTTTATAAAAATCAGGGTCAATGCAGTGGAACAAAGTGCAGCTACAGCACTGATCAGTTGTCCCATGGCAACATTAAAACATAAAAAATTGCCCAGAGATATTGTTTCCATAAGGTCGGTGAAACTGAATATTGAAAAGGCTGCCATACTGGATATTAAGGGTAGAAGACCGCTGAATACAGCTACCACACCGGTACCCATTCCCATGCCCAGGGAAATTTTGCGAAGAGCTGTAAAATTATTCATCCATTGTCCAAAAATATTGGCCTCGGCACCGCTGGTTCTCAGCTTGGTAATGCCGGTCACAATTTGTAATTCCAGACCCGCAAGCTTTCCAATAACATTTTGCATTTTAAGCATTACTTTCATTTGGGATCTGGCAATGTTCCAGATGAAAATAAAGGTCACCGCAAGCAGAGTCACAATACTTAAGGCAAGCTGCCAGGAGTATAAAAACATCAGCACTAAATTAGTCAGACCAAAAAGGCAGGAGATCAAAGTGGTCATTACAGCTCCGGATAGTTGCGCCCGGATACTGTCTACAGCACTGACACGACTCGCTAAATCCCCGGCTGTGAAGTTGCGGAAAAAATCAATGGGTAGTCTGAGCAAATGGGAAAACATAGCTGACTGGAGTTTGATTTGAGCTTTGGTCTGTATCCTGAGCAGGGCAATGTTTTTAGTGATTTCAAACACTGCTGATCCCACAGTGATCAGGAATAAACCGGCAATTATCTGTGCCAGCATGCCTAATTCTCCACCGGGTATCACCTGGTCAACTATGTTTGACATGGCAATGGGAATTCCAAAACCGCACAGAGCAGCAGCAAGACCGAATTTGGCAATGGTACCTATATCTTTGAGTGTCCCCTGAAAACAATAAGAAACAATAGATTTGGGCGTGAGTGGAATATCAGGTAGACCCGGATATAATTGAAAAGCTGTCTTATCAAGGGATTTTAATACTTTATCAGATATCTTTTGTTTTCCCCCCCCGGGTAAAACAATTTCGTATTGCTGCCTGCCAGGGTGCCGGATTAAGGCTAAAGGGCAGGAGGGCTTATTCTCGATATTTTGGAATGCTAAGAGAGGTCCACAGTCTTTTTTGAACCATTCCCCTGTGAGTTTAACTTTACGGGAAAAAAGTTGATTAATGCTTAAGATATTAGCAAAGTGTTCCTCCTTGTCGGGTTCATATGTTTCAGGAGCCCTGATTTCAGAGCCAAGTTCTTTGCAAACAGCTGCCATGGATTCGAAAAGCATATCTTGGGATGGGGTTTGTTCTGTGCCAGTTGAAAGCACTGCTGCAGCGTCTGCCAGAGCCTTTTCCATAATTTTTTTTTTATTCTCAATCCCTTGTTTGACCTGGGAAAAATCCTTGATATAAGCATCGGAAAATTGTTCATATACACTGATAAGGGCAAGAGTCATAAATTCCTGAGCACAGGCTATTGCCTTTTTTTGTTCGAATAAAAAATTTGTAGAGACACATTGAAGTTCGGTTGGAGCTTTAATATTCAGCCATGATGTCAGGGCCAAAGGATAAAATAAATTTTTTTTAAGTGACGGTAGTGCCGGATTGTCTGTGTAATATGCTTTACCGTCATCAAAACAGACCCATAAAGGGAATTTTAAACCAGAGACCGTATCTCCTGCATCCATAGTAAATGACTGGTCCGGACTCAAAATTTTCCGGACGTGGGCTTTAGGAAGGGTTTTATTGATTAGCAGTGATAGCTCTGCTACCATGCGGTTAATCAGTCTTGGACCGTTTGTAGACCAGAAAGAATTGCCTTTATATAAGTCATTTAAATCAATGGGAATTAATGTTGCGCCTGGTTCAAGATCAACAAAGATGCGTAAAGGTTTGGGATATCCCTGGGTTGGACCTAGAATCAAGCCATTGGGATTTACCCGGTACAATTGTCGGGAAATTCTGGGAAAATCAGACTCCTGTGAAGGTTCAACTTTGACCCATCCACCACCGCCTTTTATCTGGAAGGCTATGTCCGGGCTGTCGATCTCAAGTCGTCGTTTTCTATAGGTCATATGACAGACATTCCTCTTTATTGGGTCTCTGTTACGATCAGAGTCTTGTAAAGACCCCCTTGTTCCATTAATTGATCATGGGTGCCACGCTGAACTACTTTTCCCTGATCAAGTACAATAATTTCATCTGCATCTCTGATGGTTGAAAGTCTATGGGCAACAATCAAACAAGAACAACCCCGCTGTCGGATATTGATATCAATTTTATGTTCCCGGACAGGATCAAGGGCATTTGATGCTTCATCAAGGATTAGAAGAGCAGGATTTCGTACCAGGGTGCGGGCTATTTCAAGGCATTGACGTTGTCCACCTGAAAGGTTTGTCCCGTTTTCGTTCAGATGGCCGTCAAGACCGTTGGGGCGGCGGATTATGGTCTCATAGATATCAGCATCCCTGCATCCTTGTATTATATCTTTGTCTCCAATGAATTTATCCCACAATGTTAAATTTTCTCTGAAACTTCCTTCAAACAGGAAAATATTCTGGTCCACCATGGCAACACAATTTTTAAGGACAAATTCCGGGATTTTATCCCGTTCGGTATTATCCAGAAGAATTTTTCCAGACCAGGGGGGATACAAACCTGTTGCAATTTTAGCAATGGTTGATTTACCGCTGCCAGATCTGCCCACCAGAGCTACCCTGGCACCCGGCTCAATGTTCAGAGAAAAATTTTTTATCAAGGGTGGGTCTAATTTGCTATAGCCAAAGGTTATATTCTCGAGTCTTAAATTTCCGGTCAGATTTTTATTTTTGGTTAAAAGGGTATCCATACTGACATTAAGATTATCTACTGATGTTTCTATCTGGTGATTCAGAACATCGTCCAGCCGTTTCATGCATGCTGAAGCATCCTGGATGGTTCCTCCAAGAATACTTAATTGCCCCACCGGGACTATCATCATGTTTGCCAATACCTGGAAGGCTACCAATTCCCCAATGGTCATCTCACCTTGTGTGATCCGCAATGCACCAGCTCCAAGAATAATAGTGTTGTATATTCCGGTCATCAATATCGGAGTCATGGATCCAAGGGTAGTAAGGATCCCCAGGCGCTGGGTACCGTTAACCGCACCTGCATGGCAGCCAGCCCAAAAAGAAAAAGTATCCTGTTCCATGCCCTGGGATTTTATGGTATCAATAGATTGAAGGGCACCAAGCATTAAAGCTTGGGCTTTACCCGTCTCTACCGCCATGCGCATAAATTCATCATGGCGGTGGGGGGCTAATGTCCTGACCACTGCGACATTAACCAGGATTACAAATAACCCAAACAAGGTGAGCAGTCCATCATAATAATACATGACACCAAGATAGAAAACAGCCATACCAAGATTTAAAACAGCAGTTGTAAATTGCCCTGAAAGAATATTTGCAAGCATTTCATTAAGTCTGCACCTGGAAGTTATTTCAGGGGCATACCGCTGGGAAAAAAAACTTGATGGGAGTTGTAATAGATGCCACATAAATGCTGAATTGGTGGTAATGGTTAATTTTGTCCGGAGTTTTAAAATAAAAAATTGCTGGAGCCATGAAAATACAGCCATGAAAAAAAGAGTCAGACCCATGCCTGTCAGTAAGGGGACAGCCCATTCTGAAAGACCTCCAATTAATATGCGATCCACAAATATTTTGCTGAAAACAGGTACGGCAAGTGTTGGTAAAACCAATATCATGCTTAATGTTAATATCAGGATGATCGCTGCCCAAACACCGGTAAGCCTATGTATAAGGGCTTTTAAAAAACTATACGGGTGCCCCTTTTTTTTAAAATCAGGTCCTGGACTAAATTCCAGCACCACGCCAGTATAATGTTCAATAAACTCTTTTTCTGTAACCCGATAGTGTCCCATATTTGGATCATTGATGAAAACTTTACCATTTTTTGTTCCTTCGATCACAACAAAATGGTTACCCTTCCAGAATACAATGGCAGGCAGAAAAGAGGACTTAAACAAATCCTGTGCGGACCGCTTATATCCCTGGGCATGAAGCCCGATTCTCTGGGCTGCTCTAATAACATTCCCGGCTTTACTGCCGTCTCGGTTGACCCCACAGCTCTCACGTAATTTACTTAAAGGCTCGAATCTGCCATGAAATGCCAGGATTGATCCCAGGGCTGCCGCACCACATTCGACCGCCTCCATCTGGAGATTGACCGGTGTTTTGACATGTTTTCTTTTTTTGAACATCCTATAGCCCTTTGGCAATACTTATTTTTTTAAAAATATTTTTGAAAATTTAGGAAAAATTAGATCAATCGGTCGGTTATAATCAATAACCACCTGGGCATCACAAATAGTGCCTGCTTCAATTCTTTGATCTGGTCCTTTTGATGAAGACCATTTAAATCCACTAAAAGAGTCAGTATCTCTAAGTAATGTAATCTTTGCCCATAACATCTGTTCCCCTTTAGAAAGAACAGCTTCTATCATTTGGGAATTGCCTACAATATGTTTGAATTCTTCTATGGTGACTGGATATTCGGAAATATGGGCAACCAGTCCGTAAATACATCCGTATTCTTCTTTACCGGCAGTGGAAGGATAAATATAAGCCATCATGCCGGGTTTGATTTTTTTCCCTTTATAGACCGGAAACAATATCACCGCTTCGAGCAAGGATTCCATTGGCTTTAAAACAGCAATGGGAGATCCGGGACCGACAAAATCTCCACGTTCTACAGATATTTCTACAACCACTCCATTATAGGGACTGATAATCTTAGTCATGGTGTTAAAACTTCGGTTAAGGTTCTCAATCTCCAGCATTACCCTGGAGATTCGTTCTTCCGCTTTAATAATTTCCAGTTCTGCCTGGCTTTTTGTCTCAATGCTCTGGGCATTAATTTTGGCAATATCCAATTCGCACTGGTCGATCTGGGCAAGGGTAGCGTTCATTGAACTTTTTGTATCTTCAAGCTGTTTTCCTGTTACAGATCCTGATTTTCTAAGTACGTCCAGGCGTTTAACATGACCCTTTAAAAAAGTAAAATATTCAGATAAATATTGTTTTCTAAAAAAAAGATACTGAGTTTGTTCTTTATTATTTTTTTCTTGAATATTTATGGTTTTTTTAAAATATTCACTACGTTTTTGAAGCCAGGTTCTGGCTGTTCGAAGTTCAGCTAAAGCGCTTTGTTTCTGGTTTTCAAGCTCTGGTATTCGTAGTCTGGCAATAATCTGCCCCTGTCGAACGTTTTGACCGGAAGCAATATTGATCTCAGTTAATTGACCATTTGCCAGAGCAATCACATCCATGACACCGCCAGGGGGTACTAATATTCCAAAACCATTAACTTTGTGAGGTATAAATCCAAAGATACTCCAGCAGATAACCACGACAGCCATTAAAAGACCTATACTTAAAGCAATATAGATCTTGGGTTCAGTGATACTGATAAGTTTACCTAACTCGTTCGGAGAAAGAGTGCCTGACTTTTTATCTGATTTCTGATTTTCATTTTTTGTCATTATTCAAATCCGGTTGTTTACCACAAATTATGGGTTAAAAGAGGATCTTTTTTCAGACTGACTCCCAATGCTGATTCAAGAGAAGCTATACCAGAAAGAATAGAGAATTTAGATATAGCAAGCTCCAGTTCCAGCTGTACCAACTCCTGCTGGGTTTCATTTAAAAAAGAGAAATCCACTTCTCCTGCCTTAAATTGTTCTGTTACCAATTCTCGTTGTTTTTTTTGGATTTTAATATTTTCAAGTGAAATTGAGTATAATTCCAAAGCTTTTTGAATCTGTGCATGAGATATCCTGACTTCACTGGCTATGTTTAACCATTTTTCAGTGATCTGTTGTTCAATTTTTTTTTTATCGGCACTGGCTGCTAAAATTTCATATCGGCGGCTTTCGCCATCAAAAAAATTCCAGGAAAACTGAATAAGACCTTCGCATTGATAATTCTTGGAAGAATTATCAATAAATTTATCATAATAGGTTTTATTATCCTGATACATAATATTTCCAACCAGGGTTACACTGGGGGCGTATTTGCTTTTTGCGGCTTTAACCATATAGGTTGCAGCTTTTTTGGATTTTTTTAAGGATAAAAGGTCTGGCCGCTGCTCCCTTGCTGCAGAAAGATAAATATCCACAGATGCAAGGTTAAGAGTATTGATTTTATCAGAGGGAAAGGGAGAAAATCGGGTTGGTTTGCGAAAAACAGCATTGGGAAGACCCATTAGTTTGGCTAAAATGGTTTGTTGGATGGCAAAATCGTGTTTTTTTGCCAAAAGGTTTCTCTTAGCTTGATTCCTCCTGAGCAGGAAATTGAGCACATTAGGTTCTGCTACAAGGTCTGCTGCCCTTTTTAATCGACTGTCATGGAGCATTTTTTTCTGGAAAACCAGGTCATGCCAGTTGATTTTAATTTCTTTAGCCGCAAGAAGAACGCTGTTGTAGGATATCTTGACTGCTTCTGCCAAAAGTCTGCTAACATCCTTTTTGTTTAATTTTTCAGATTCCAGCCGGTTAAGAGAGATAATTGATGAAAATTTAGTAAAAAATCCATCATACAAGGTATATCTTGCTTTTATTCCAATTTGAGCATCTTTTTTCCCTCTTATATATTCCAGAGAAGCTGTGTTATATTTGGTGTAATTTAATTTTTTAGCACTAATTGACCCGGTTAGCCCTAATATAGGATATAGTGCAGATTTTGATTTTTTATATCGGTTTTCTGCTGCCAGAATTGCCTGGAGTGCCTGTTCAGGCTTAGGGCTGTTGGATAAAGCGATTTCAACAGCTTTTGTCAGAGTTAAAACAACTTCTTGTTCTGCAGCAGCACAAATTCCTGTGACTGCATGGCTTAGAATCCCCAAAAAAGTAAAACACATCAATATAGAGGAGAACACCTTTATTGATATATGTATTTTTTTTTGATAGCAGGTTGTGGACTTCAACTGGCAGGTCATGGTTTTGTTCCCATTGCAATGCACAAAGATAATGCCAAAGTATTATTACACGATATTAATATGACTGCAGTCAGTTGTATGAAATACAACTGACCGCAGTCATATGTTTAAAACGTTTTGATTTGCTCAACTCCGTTGAAGTTTAACTCGTCACCATCTGGTCCTGTGATAACTCCAGAGGATCCCGGGGGAAGAGTTAAGACGCCGTTACTCCACATGTCATCGGTGATTTCAACCGAATTGCCTTTGCTGTCTACGAGTTGAATATCCCAGGTGCCGTTGTTAAACGCATCTTGAATAGAGCTCTCGTTATTGAAGTGTAAGTCCAGCTTAATGGTATCGTTACCCTCTCCGCCGATAAAAGTATCGCTGCCGTCTTTTTGTAAGCCCCAGATAAAGGTGTCATCGCCTTCTCCACCTACAATTATATCGTCGGCCCCATCTTTGTATCCGCCATCAAGCGTATCATCGCCAGCGCCTCCGATAATATAATCTGCTCCGCCACCACCTCTTATTTTATCATCCCCGTCACCGCCGACTAAGAAATCATCGTCGCCTGTGCCTTTCATCCATCCCGCTCCGCCAACCACTTTATCCAGATCGTTGATGGACATCTGTTTGTTTTTTTTGTCATCTTTCGTCATTTGTAATATCTCCATGTTGTGGGGCAAAGAGTACAAATATCGACCTCATTTTGCCCAATTTTAAAAAGGGTGAAACATGAATTAAATGTATAAAATTATGGTAGCATTTATACTCGTACAGGTCAAACACTAATTCTCAGTGTTACTTGAGATCAACGCAATAGCCTGTTTTGCAGCATAATAGGCTATCCTGCGATAATGAGCAGCAAAAAAGAGTGTGAAAGTGACCTTATCATACCCATACTAAATGCGTTATTGGTATAATACATTATTAAATGGGGAAAACTATAATAAGCTTGGTTCAGTACCGGTTTGCAAGATTTATTTAATATAAATAAAATCTGACAAACCAGTAACGAAAAATTGTAAATACACAATCAATAAAACTAATATTCTATTTTTTCTATAATCCTGTCTTCTTTTGCAAGTTGATTTGTTTTAACCATTTCGAAATTTTTAATATCAATGTATAGATTACCTTTTTTATCAACAAGTTGGAGATTATAAGTATTGGTTTGCTCACCTGAGTTGATTTTTTCTGTAATACATAAATATTCTTTATTTTTTTCAATGTTTTTATAAAACTTTAAAGATTCAATCCTGTATGGGAGTACTGTTGTATTTGTTGTAAAAAATTCAAGCAGCCCTCCTGTTTGAAACATTGCATCTACAGGTATGGGTGCTGCAACAAAATTTGGATTTTTTAAACCTTTGAAAAATTCTTTTTCACTTGAATCCTTGATGGTTGTAATTAATTTTTTACCGTCAAAGGAATTTATTTTGGTGATGGTTCCAAACAGACCAAACATAAACAATCTCTTAGGGTTATATACAAGTGTTTCAACGTCACCTTGAAATTTTACAGGAGTGAATTCAGGAATTTTTATGGTTTTTGGTTTGAGAGGCTTTTCTGCAAATCTATATTTCCCTTGATAATGAAGGGTAGGGTCACCCATGGCTATCCCTTTTGGGTTTTTAAACTGAGATGAAATATTACAGGTATAGATGTCATCTGCCTCTTTATTGGTAGTGATCAGGAGTTCTTTTGGTCTGCCCTTAAGTAGTTTAATACCATAGGGGATTTCAAAATTAGTCATCTCTACAAAACAGCCCTCCTCACCAGAGATTGATTTTGCCCCCTGAGCCATGGTTTCTATTCCTGTTGATCCAAGGAATAAAGGGACATCTCCCATTGTATGATCATGGAGGAAAATATCTCTTTCAAGATCCAGAACTCTTGAGTATGTTACACTATTATCACTTTTCTGGACAACATCGTCCAGAAAAGGAAATTCAATATCATTGGGATCTCCAAGCAGACCATCTTTATCAAATGAATAATCCATACCTGAAAAAACCATTTCCGTCTCTTTTTTATCAAGAAGATCAGCCATGAAAAATTTCACACCTTGATCCATTGGTAAAAATTTAATACCCCGGTCTTCAAGCACCTTTTTAACTGTTGGATTTGTTGCCATGCCAACACCGCTCCAGGCAGTCCAGGCATATACTTTATAAGTTCTATCAGGATTAATTTGCTTTTCTTTGAACAAGGTTTTACCCAGAAAGTCATTGGCTGCTGTATAGTCTGCCTGCCCCTCATTGCCAAATCTTGCAGTGACAGATGAAAAAGTAAAGAAATATTTATAATCTCTTTTCTCTGCAGCTTTTAAAAGGTTTTGCATCCCTTTTACCTTAACATCTACAACCAGTTCAAATGCCTTTAATTCTTTTTTGGGAATAAACTGACTCATCTCCATGCCTGCTGCATGGAAAATTCCATCAATTTTATTATATTTATCAACCACTTTTTTTACAGCCTTATAATCTGTTACATCAACACAATTATAATCAACACTTATTCCCAGAGATTTAAGGTTTTCTATATTTTCAACCGATTGTCTTACCCGTAAAAGGCGATCCAGTGCGGTTTTAATTTCTAAAGGTTTTGCTCCTTTCATATCAAGTTTAAGCATTTCCATGAGCTCTGGTTGTGAGGTATCCTTGTTAAGATATTTTGTATCTGTGCTGTAGATATCATTAATATCAAGGATAATCAGGTCGGTTTTATACTTTTTTGCAACTTTACTTATAATTTCATAGGTAATGCCTCCGGCTCCTCCTGTCACAAGCATTGTATCGTTTTGTTGAATGATGTTCCGGGTTTTATCAGCAATGCTTGGTTTCATAATAAGACCAAAGCGTTTTTGATTTTTATAACCGACTTCACATCTTGTATCATTGGAAAGAAGTTCATCAAGAAAAACCTGAGCTATTTTTTTGATACTTCTTTTAGGCTGTTTATAAGAAAAATCAACCACTTTGACCATTGTGTCAGCCATTTCCTTATTTACAGTTTTTAAAAGACCTGCCATACCGCCAAATGCCGGATGGATAGCACCGCAATTTTCAGAATATGGGAAAATCACAGAATCAAAAGTAATGGTTCCAATCATGGTATCTTTTTTATCAAGTATCTCATAAAGGCTTTTAATTATGACAAATAATGATTTTATTGTTGTATTAATCTCTTGATCTGATTCCTGTTTTGAAAAATAATAATCCAAAGGCGCAAGATGAATAAATCCATCAAGTTCTGGGTATTCTACTTTAAATTTTTTAAGCCTTTGTTCTGTTTCTTTTACATTTGTGAGATCAAATTTAAAATCAGCGCCCTTTTTATTTCCAATGGTAATTACCTCACCATTTCTTGCCTTGATCTGTTCAATGATTTTTTCGGCAAATCCATGATTGTCCAGGGAAATAATGATTTTTTTTCCTTTTAAATCTTTAGCACCAGGTTCAAGAGCATCTATTTGTTGAGCTCTTACAATTAACCTTTTTATTGGTGATGCAGGATCAGGGAATTCATCATCAATCTTGTGTACATTGGCTGGTGCTTTTTGTGCCGGAGTTGTTACAGGGCTTTTGACAAATTCTGGTTTTGGTGTGGTTTCCGTAGTGGGACTTTGACCCAGCATGCTTATATATTCACTGAGCTTAGCTATTGTATTTAGATCTCTGAGCCTTAGATCATCTGGCACATTAAATCCAAATTTATTTGCAAGGCTGCCAAAGATTTCAACCTGTTTTACAGTATCAATACCTAAGTCTGCTTCAAGATCAAGATCATCTTCCAGCATATCTGTTGTATAACCTGTCTGCTCACTGATTATTTCTCTAACCTTTTCAACGATATTAGAAGTATCTGCTATTTCAGTCATTGGTTCAACTTTGGTCTCTTTATCAGAAACCATGGCTTGGTTGTCTATTGATCCTTGAGTCTGGACTCCAATATATTCAGCAAGCTTTACAATCGTATTTAAATCTCTGAGCCTTAAATCGTCAGGTACATTAAATCCAAATTTATTTGCAAGGCTGCCAAAGATTTCAACCTGTTTTACAGTATCAATACCTAAATCCGCCTCAAGATCAAGGTCAGCTTCAAGCATATCTGTTGTATAGCCTGTCTGCTCACTGATTATTACTCTTACGTTTTCAAGTATATCAGCATTGTTGATTTTGGAATTTGTGCCTGATTCTTTAGCAACAGGCTGGGGAATATCTGCAGGTATTTCCTGACCAGGGTCAACAACGGAGGAAGTATTATCAGTCCGGGTGTGTCCGATTTGGGATGCAACATAATCGCTCAGTTTTATTATGGTATTTAAATCCCGCAATTTTAAATCGTCTGGTACATTGAACCCAAAGGTTGATGCAAGGCTGCCAAAGATTTCAACCTGTTTTACAGTATCAATACCTAAGTCTGCT
>CAZTEM010000015.1:0-21001 GCA_964612755.1 uncultured Desulfobacterales bacterium
AATGATTGACAGAGATCAACCAGTTCCCAGAAAAGATTATTTAAAGACTACGACAACAGGGCATTTGTGACCGTTTTCAAAAACAATCTCATTTTTAGTTTTATCAGATTTTTTATTATATTTTAAAACGGCTTTAGTATTATTGACAATTTCTTCGCAATTATCTGTTTCAATATAAAGCCCTTTTTTAGTTTTATATAAATTTTCTCCAACTTTCTTTTTTATTATCACATTAGTGGTTTGAGCATTTGCTGAGCTTATTGGTAATATTATCAATAAAGACATCAAAATTAAAATTCGTTTCAATTTATTTCTCCCTGTAAATAAGATTTTTATATCAATAATGTATTATCTAAAATAAATAATAGATAAAACAAGCATTCATAATATTTTGTCTGAAAAGGAATACCCATTTATATCATAAATAATTGTTAATGTACAAGAAATGATTCCTGGTATAACCTTAAAATTGTTTAATTTCTCAACTAATTTGCACAATTGATCTCTTAATATTTTGAAAAGGCAAAGAATATGGATATAATTGAACATACATAGGTGAGTTGTTAAGTACAATTAAATTATTTAGTTCTTTAATCTCTTTTTCAAAATCATGTCCTTTCATGGCAAGAATACAGCCTTTCTTTTTTAAAAAAGGAAGTGATAAACTATAAAATTTGTTAAGATTTGAAAATGCCCTGGAAACAACAAAATCAAATTTATTTTTATACATATCTTGATCTGAAAGATCTTCTGCCCGAATATGTTTTGCCTCGATTTTATCAAATCCTGTTGTTCTTATTAAATCTTTTAAAAAATTCACTTTTTTTTTTGCTGAATCTATCATAACAATATCTAATTGAGGGTTCATAACCTTAAGACAAAACCCGGGAAATCCTCCACCAGATCCCATATCCATAATCTTAAGACCATCTGCTTTCCTTGATTTAAAATAATGTATTAATGCAATTGAATCTACAAAATGTTTAAAAGCAATTTCTTCAGGGTCAGTTATTGCAGTCAGATTTATTGTTTTATTCCACATATAAAGATGGGCGGCATGGATTGCAAACAGGTCAAGTTGATTATTATCCGGAAAAATATTAAATTGTTCACACCCTGATTTAATGGATTTTTTCCATTTATCATTAAAAAATAGCTGTTTATATGTATTCATGTCCAAATTTTAATAAAATTTTGTTGAAAATAATCTTAATTTCTGATACTATTTTCTCTTTAATTAACAAAAAAGAGCATACTAACAAAACCGCAACATTTTTTCAATTAATTATTAAGCACTAACTGAATCAAAATGAATATTGTTAGCAATTTTAGCAATTCTTTTTAAGAATTGCCTGATAATTTTTTAAGGAAAGACGTAATATGGAAAGAAATTTAAAGAGTGTTAGAAATATTGGGATTAGCGCTCATATTGACTCTGGCAAAACAACACTTACTGAAAGAATTTTATTTTACACTGATAGAATCCATAAAATCAATGAAGTAAAGGGCAAAGATGGTGCAGGGGCTATTATGGACTCCATGGAGCTTGAAAAAGAACGCGGAATTACAATTGCTTCTGCTGCTACCCATTGCAGATGGAAAGATCATGATATTAATATTATTGATACTCCAGGGCATGTTGATTTTACGGTTGAAGTTGAAAGATCATTAAGAGTTCTTGATGGTGTAGTCCTCATATTATGTTCTGTTTCCGGAGTTCAATCACAATCCATTACTGTTGACCAGCAGATGAAGAGATATGATGTTCCCTGCATAGCATATATTAATAAATGTGACAGAAGTGGTGCAAACCCTTTTAACGTTATTAAACAACTTAAAGAAAAACTCGGTCACAATGCAGTTGCCATGCAAATACCCATTGGTTTAGAACAAGACCATGAAGGCATTGTTGATCTTGTAAAAATGAAAGCTTATTTCTTTGAAGGTGAAAACGGTGAAAAGATAGTTGAAAAAGACATTCCGGACGACTTGAATGATGAAGCATCTAAGCTGAGAGAAGAAATGCTTGATACAGTATCAGAATTCTCTGATGAGCTGACTGACGCTATATTAGAAGAAAATGAAATAAGTGAAGAACTTATTATGCAAAGTGTCAGGACTGGAACCATTGAAAGAAAATTAACTCCGGTTTTTATGGGTTCTGCCTATAAAAACAAAGCAGTTCAACCGGTAATGGACGCTGTCATTGAATATCTCCCCTCTCCTCTTGATATCAATAATGAAGCAATCGACCTTGATAATAATGAAGAAACAATAATTCTTCAGAGTGATTTTGATTCCCCAACCGTAGCCCTTGCTTTTAAACTTGATGACGGACAATACGGGCAACTTACCTATGTAAGGGTTTATCAAGGCTGCATTACTAAAGGCACTACAATAATTAACACAAGGTCAGGCAAAAAAATTCGACCCGGCAGGCTCATAAGAATGCATTCATCAGAAATGGAAGAAGTAAATGAGATCCCGGCAGGGCATATTGGAGCTATGTTTGGAATTGATTGTGTTTCTGGTGATACATTTACAAGCCCGGAAATCAATTATTCAATGATTGCAATGCATGTTATGGATCCTGTCATCTCCCTCTCTTTAAAACCTGAGGATAATAAGTCTGAAATTGCCATGTCAAAAGCTCTGAATCGTTTTACTAAAGAAGATCCTACATTTAAAACCTATGTTGATAACGAAACCAACGAAACAATTATTCAGGGCATGGGTGAGCTTCATTTAGAAGTTTATGTTGAAAGAATGAAAAGAGAGTATAATGCTCAAGTTGCAGTAGGCAAACCAAGAGTCGCATATCGAGAAACAATTACCAAAAGAGCTGACTTTAATTATACCCATAAGAAACAGACCGGTGGTGCAGGACAATTCGGAAGAATTGCAGGATTTATGGAACCTTGTGATGAGGATTTTATATTTAACAATAAAATTACCGGTGGAAAAATTCCAACTCAATATATACCTTCATGCGAAAAAGGATTTCAAAACTGTATGGCAAAAGGTCCAAAGTTAGAATTCCCGGTTACCGGTATCAAAGTTACCATTGAAGACGGGGCATACCATTCTGTTGATTCATCGGAAATGGCATTTATTGCAGCTGCAAGAGGAGCTTTTCTTGAAGCCTACAATAAAGCAAAACCTGTGATTAAAGAGCCTATCATGAAAGTTGTAATTGAGACACCAAACGAATTTCAGGGTGCCTGTATGGGGCTTATAAACCAACGAAGAGGAATTATCGAAGGTTCCCAGGAAGAAGGCGTAATGTCAGTGATTGAGGCTACTGTGCCATTGTCAGACATGTTTGGATTCTCAACTGTTCTCAGATCAGGTACCCAGGGAAAAGCTCAATTTACAATGGAATTTTCATCATATAAAAAAGTTCCTCAACAAATTGCAGATGATATTTACAAGAAAAAACAAGACGAAACAACTAAGTCATAATCAAAGGCTATACAATATAAAAGAGGTAAAAAATGCTTAAAAAAGATCTTATTAAAAGAAGCCCTGTTTGTAAAATATTAAATCCTGATTCCATAACTCAGGTCAAATTCGGTGCAGTTCTTTCCCGGGCAGGTGTTGGAAAAACACAATTTTTAGTCCAGATTGCCCTCACAAGATTATTAAATTTAGAAAAAACTATTCATATCAGCCTTAATGACCCAATGGAAAAAATCAATTTAAGATATATTGACTGCTATAATAACCTTATAGATTCAATAGGATATGTTGACCCTCAAAAAGCAAAAAGATTATGGGAGGACATTAATCAGCTCAAGGTTGGAATCGCTTATAATGAGTCGTCTTTTGATCCTAAAAAAATTGAAGAGTATTTAAATAGTTTTAAAAAAGGCAATTCTCAATTTCCATCTATTTTAATCATTGATGGATTGAATTTTGATAACGATCTTTCATCTTTACTTGATGAGTTTGAAAACATCTCCAATAATTTTAATATTTCAATATGGTTCTCCATGAAAACCCATAGAGAAGAATCCCTGTGTTCTGATGGATTCCCAAAACAACTTGATAATATACAAAACAGATTTGATAAAGCATTATTTTTAAATCCAAAAAACAATAAAATTGAAGCCAGTGTCCTGAAAGATGGAGAGGATAAAGACAGAAAATATATCCTTGATCCTTCCACCATGATGCCTGAATAGGGAGAACACTAATAAAAAAACCACTTGACGATCAAGATTAAATTGCTCTAATTATACAAATAGATATTTAATATATTTATCTGATATAATTTTACACAGGAGGACAAATTGTATTCTAAAATAATAATATTATACTTTCCACCGGTTATTGCTCAAAAAGCAATTGTATGTTCCCTGACTAAAAAATTTGATTTGAGTTTTAATATCCTTGGTGCAAACATATCCAACAATAAAAACGGTCAGATGGTTCTTGAGCTTTCCGGAACAAAAACAAATTATAAAAAAGGGGTCCAATATCTCAAAGATCAAGGTATTAACATAAGCTTCCCTGATCAAGAAATTTATAAAGACGCTGAAAAATGCACCCATTGCGGTGCATGTACTGCAGTCTGCCCCACTGGCGCGCTTTTTATACGCCGTCCTGAGATGGAAGTAGAATTCAACAATGAACTTTGCAGTGTCTGTGAACTGTGTATTGTAACATGCCCCACGAAAGCCATGGGTCTTTTTGCAAAAAACACTGATGACCTTATTGCTTAAAAACAGATTAGTTCAAAACTGTGAATAAATCTGTCAAGAATAATGCAAAAAAAATTGCAATAGCACTCAGCGGCGGGATTGATTCTCTGGTTGCAGGATACCTCTTAAAACAAACTTATACAGAGGTATTCGGCATCCATTTTTCAACAGGGTACGAGACTAAGCCTTGTGATCTTTCATCCATTGCAGAGCAACTTGATATTAAAATCAAACACATTGATCTTTCCTGCGTGTTCAAAGAACAAGTAGTTGATTATTTTATAAATACCTATATCTCCGGTAAAACTCCCAATCCTTGTATTGTCTGCAATAAAACCATAAAATTCGGTGCCCTTCTGAAGTCTGCAAAATCATTTGGTGCTGATGCAATTGCCACAGGACATTATGTTAAAATTCAAAATATTGATCAAAATTATTTTTTACAAAAAGGCATTGATTCTTTAAAAGATCAATCTTATTTTCTATCTTCTATTTCAAAAAACAAACTTATGGATATTATCTTTCCTTTAGGCAATCTGACAAAAACCAAGGTTAAAGCAATAGCCAAAACACAAAACCTTATTCCCCTTGTAAAAAAGGAGAGCCAGGATATTTGTTTTTTAAAACAAAACTCGATTTTTGAATTTATTAATTCCAAAACAGGTAGAAAATATAACCAAGGTGATATCCTGACAACGGAAAACAAACATATTGGGACGCATAATGGGCTTTACAAATTCACCATTGGACAAAGAAAAGGTATTAACTGCCCTGCTTCCGAGCCATACTATGTTAAGAATATTGATATTAAAAACAATAAGCTTATTGTATGCTTTAAAAACGAATTGTTTGAGAACCGATTTAGAACAGGGTCATTGAACTGGTTTAAAAAAAATCTTAATTTCCCATTAAAAATGGTAACAAAAATACGATATAATCACAAACCAGCCTTATCTATCATAAACAAACCAGATGAACATGGCATTGTTGATGTTGAATTTAAAACAAAACAATTTGCTATTACACCGGGTCAGACAGCTGTATTTTATGATGATAATATTATAGTTGGTTCAGGCATAATCATATGAAAACTTATTATATAAAGACCCTTGGATGCAAGGTGAACAGATACGAATCTGACGGAATTGCAACTGACCTTGAAAAAAACGGATTTAAAAAAGCAAAAGCCATTAAAGATGCCAATGTTTGCATAATTAATACATGTACTGTTACATCAAAGGCAGGAATGCAGTCTCGTCAGGCTATTAGAAAAATTGCCAATGATAACCCCAATGCAAAAATAATTGTTACAGGGTGTCATGCCCAGATTGAACCTGAAAAAATTAAACTTATTAATAATGTTGATTTTATTGTAGATCATAAAAATAAATTCAAGATATCCAATAGCTTAATTTCTAACACTTTTATCAATCAATCCAATGAAGAATCTCAATTCAATAAATGCACAGATTCTATTTTCCGATCATTCAAACATCTAGTAACAGGGGAGATGACCAGGGCATATCTTAAAATACAGGATGGGTGTAATGCATACTGCACCTATTGTATCATCCCTTATGCCCGGGGAAAAAGCCGTAGTATGCCAGAGGATGAAGTAATAGCAAATCTTAAAAGCCTTTATTCAAAAGGTTTTAACGAAGCTGTCCTTACAGGAATCCATATTGGAGCTTGGGGCTTGGACTTTCAAACTAAATCAAATTTTTCAAAGCTGCTTTCCAGAATAATCAAAACAAAAGATCTGCCAAGAATCAGGATAAGCTCTATTGAGCCCAGAGAACTTACTGATAATATAATTGATTTTACAAAGAACACCGCCAAATTGTGTGATCATTTTCATATCCCCTTACAAAGTGGGGATGATGAAATCTTAAAAAAAATGAAAAGACCTTATGATACAAAATATTTTAAACAGCTTATTATAAACATAAACAAAAAAATCCCTGATGCATCCATTGGGATAGATGTTATTGCAGGCTTTCCCGGAGAAACCGATCAAAATTTTGAAAACACATATTCTTTTATTGAAAATTTACAGATTGCCTACCTTCATGTTTTTCCATATTCTCCAAGAAAAGGTACAAAAGCTTATGATTTCCAAAATAAAGTAAATACAAAAAAAATAAAAGATCGATGCGCCATGCTTAGAAAGCTATCACAGATTAAAAAGAAAAATTTTGAGAAATCCATGCTTGATAAAACTTTAAAAGCTGTGATTCAAACAAAAAATGATAAAAGAACAAATATGTTAAAAGGTATCACATCAAATTATCTATCAATTCTTATTAAAAATGATCAAGATATTAAAGGAAAAATTGTTGATATTATTCCAAAAAAATGGGATGAGAACAATGTGCTGCATGGTATAATTAAATCAATATAAATAATTAATGGTGACAAAATGACAGATATTTACAAGAAACTTGCCTTACATCTTAATAAAACCCCTGGTGGTTTTCCTGAAACCGAATCCGGAGTCGAACTTAGAATCTTAAAACAATTATTTACAAAACAAGAAGCAGAGATTGCCTGCTCCCTTGTCATGATACCTGAACAAGTTAAAGACATTGCCAAAAAACTTGATATGGATGAAGAAAAACTGGATACAATTTTAAAAACCATGCTGAAAAAAGGTTTGGTTCTCCATTCTTCCAGAAATGGAATCGAGACATATATGCAGGCACAATTTGTAATCGGAATATGGGAATACCAGGTAAATTCTTTAACAGAACAATTAATAAAAGATTTTAATGAATATGTGCCGTATCTCACAGATGAAATGGATAAACACAAAACCCAACAGCTCAGAGTTGTGCCGGTTAAAGCATCTATTAATGCAGAAATTGGCATCATGGAATATGAAGAAGCAGAAAAAATTATAAGGGCCCAGTCTAAAATAATAGTAGCTCCCTGTATATGCAGGAAAGAACATAATATGCTTGGCAAAGGATGCGATAAACCCGTTGAGACCTGCCTTGTTTTTTCAGGTGGAGCCTATTATTATGAAGAAAGAAATATTGGAAGAAGTATTAGTCAGGATGAAGCCATAGAAATCTTACATAATGCAATTGACAATGGACTTGTTCTCCAGCCAGGCAACTCAAAAAAGCCCCAGAATATTTGCATGTGCTGTTCATGCTGCTGTCAAATACTTAAAAACCTTAAAAAGAATGAACAACCTGCAAAAATTATTAATTCCAGTTATTTTGCCCATGTTAATAAAGATAATTGTACTGCTTGTGAAGCATGTGAAGATATCTGCCCCATGGATGCAATTACCATTACAGAGACCGCTGTAGTAAATACTGACCGCTGTATCGGATGCGGTCTCTGCGTCACAAAATGTGAATTTGAAAGCATGAGCCTTCACCCGAAACCAAGTTCTGAAAAATGGGTGCCCCCGGAAAACATAATCGGAACATATATGGACATTGCCAAAGAAAAAGGACTTTTATAAATTACGTTCCTTTTTTATATATTCATAGGCTTCCTGAATTTTTATAAATTTATCATTGGCAAATTTTACAAATTCTTCAGGAAGCCCTTTTGCTTGAATTTTATCAGGATGAAATTCTCTTACAAGTTTACGATATTGTTTTTTTATCTCCTGGTCAGATGCATTTTCATCACAATTTAAAAGTGCATAATATTTATTGGTTTCTTTTATATATCTCTTTTTATAATTTGCATATGCTGTATCTGAGATATTAAATATCCGGGCTGCACTTAAAAGCAGAGCTTCTTCTTCGGGACTGATTATTCCATCTGCTGCAGATACTCTTAGGAGTACATCCATCATTAGTTCGATAATTCTAGGCTGGGTATTGAAAACATTATAAAATTGCATGGCAAAACCTGTAAATTGTTCCTTGGAATTCACAGCCTCTCTAAAAATATTTCTTGCAGTTTTTTTTGATTCTTCATCCAGATTAAGATCTTTCTGCATAAATTCTTCAACTGAAGATATTTCATTTTCAGAAACCCTGCCATCTGCTTTTGCGATCTTTGCCAACATTGAGAACGCAGCTATAAAAAAGGTGAGCTGAGCTTCCTCGTTATTTGAGAGCCTGTTTGGCTCAAAACCTTGCCCACCCATACCTTGTCCAATGGATTTAGAAGACAGATACCTTTCTTCTTTTTTATCTAAACTATGACCAAATGCTGCTCCTGCAATAGCTCCAATAGGTCCACCAATAGCAAATCCGATTGTTCCACCAACAACTTTTCCAAGCCAACCCATAAAAATTCTCCTGAAATAACATCATATTACTTGAATCAATTTGTATTGTAATATATAAACATTAATAGATACTGAGTCAAACATTTTAACATTAACAACACAAACAATATATTTTATAAATTATGGTCCTAATTAATGGTATTGGTATTGTCGTTATATTATTAAATTTAATCGGGCTTCTCTATCTCTTGTTTATTGGATTTCGCAATATTGCAAACAATTATAAAAAAGACTTAAATAAAATCAAAATCCAACCCAAATCAGGAGAAAAAGAAAAATCTGAGAATATTAATATAATCACAGAAAAAATCATCAAAGAAAAAGATGATATGCTTGATGATCTAGATCTTTCAGATTTCGACGATTTAAATTTAGACGATTTTGATTAAATTAATAAAAATCAAAAAGCCCCATACACAATACCAATAGCAAATAAAATATTAGTTACAAGGATCAACACAACATTCTTCCCCATATACGGTATTAAATCCTTAATAGAATCAGCATTTTTTCTTACACCTGAAAATGTATGAATTGCCAGAATTATGCAAATCAATGAAATCAGACTTGCAAAAGGCAAAAGTCCCAAAACAGGTCCAAGGATAATAGAAAAATAAGTTAAAAAAAGAAATATACCATAAATCAGTATACAACGCCTTTTGCCAAGCGTTATAGGTAAATGTTTTCTTCCGACTTCCCTATCTGCATCAATATCAGGAAATTGATTTAATAAAAGAAGATTGCTCACAAGAAAAAACGGAACCATTGAAATCAAAAACGCTGACCATGAATATGTTCCTGTCAGCACAAAACTTGTACCCATGACCATTAAATGACCAAATCCAAGCCCGGGTGCTATAAGACATAAAAAAGGGCTTCTGGTAATCCATTTAGTATAGGAAACAACAATTAAAACCCCAAAAAGACCAAGGGGCAAAAGCATCAGACCTCTGATATATAAAAAATATATTCCAATACCAATGGTAATTAATAAAGTTATAACCCCAACCAATAATGCTTGATATGCTTTTTCAGGGTTATCAGGAATAGTCTTGCTTCCTCCGCTGAATGGAGTTTGAATCGTTTTAAAATCAAGCCCGGTTTTAAAATCATCATACTCATTCAAAGCGTTTACACTGATATGGGCACAAACAGCGCCAATAAAAATCAAGATTAAATAAAAAATATTAATAGAACCACCAGAATAAAATGCATCGGCAACTCCAAGACCAACACAGGTTGGAGGTAATACAAGAAATGGTATTCTCATGGAGCCCAACACAACGCTTGTTTGATTATTTTTCATACAATATTTATTTTCCTTTCTTATGCCATCTTTTTTCTTTTTTGCTTTGTTTAACAGGAGCGCAGGTGGTTTCTATTGAATCTTGACCAAAAATCAAATGAATTTTATCAACAAATTCTTTAGTATTTGAAACCATAAATTCATCAGAAGTTTTAATAATTATATCAGGGTTTTTTTTAGATTTAATTACTATATAAGGAGAGCATTTACCCGGATATGTGGAAAAAATATTTTTTAATTGCTCTAAATTTTCTACGGTTTTTTGATCTGAGTTAATTTTTATTAAAATATTTTGTGTCCATTCTTCATCTGCTTTTTCTATTGGAATAATCTTTTTGGCGATCAGGTTAATAGAACTTTCTTTTTTCTGAATATCACCTTCTAATATCACAGGTTTTTCATCTGTTATTAATTGATGAGTATTAATATAAAGATTTGGAAAAACAACGATTTCAACAACACCCTGACCATCATCAATTGAGGCAAAAGCCATCATATCACCTTTTTTGGTTTTATGAGCTTTTTCAAGTTTTAAAAAACCTCCTATCCTGATAGTTTTCCCATCGGAAAATTCATTAAGGTTTATAGATGAGGCATTGCAATATTTATCAATAACATCAGAATATTTCTTTAAGGGGTGACCTGAAAGATAAAAACCCAATGCTTCTTTCTCATATGCAAGGAGATCATTTTCTTCCCATTCATCTATATCAGGAAGTTCAGGGGCTTTTAATACTATATCTGCATCAACACCTGTATCAGCAAAAAGATCTAATTGGGCATCATTTTTTTCTCTTTGAATTCTTGAAGCATATTCAAGAGCCTCTTCTAACCCAGCCATCATTTGACTTCTTTTACAATCTATAGAATCAAACGCTCCGCTTTTGATCAAAGATTCAACAACTCTTTTATTCACTTTACTCAAATTTACTTTTTCACAAAAATCATGAAGAGAGGAAAAGGGTTTTTCCTTTCCGCGTGTTGCTATAATCTCTTCAACGGCTGCCTGTCCAACATTTTTCACAGCAGCAAGTCCATAGGTGATTGCGTCTTTAGAAACACCAAAAACTATATCACTTGAATTAACATCAGGATTTAAAATTTTTATATCATGGGTTTTACACTCTTCAATAAACTTGATTATATTATCAGTGTTTCTCATCTCACTGGTCATCAAAGCTGCAATAAACTCAAGTGGAAAATGAGCTTTCAAATAAGCTGTCTGATAACTGATTAAAGCATAAGCTGCACTATGAGATTTATTAAATCCATACCCACCAAACTTCTCCATCAAATCAAAAACTTCTTTTGCTCTTTTTAAATTAAGTTTATTTTCCTTTGCACCTTTCATAAAGAGCTCTCGATGGTCTTCCATCATGGATTTTATCTTTTTTCCCATTGCTTTTCTTAAACCATCTGCTTCAGCCATGGAATAATTTGCAAGTACAGAAGCAATTTTCATTACCTGCTCCTGATACAGAATAACACCATAGGTTTCTTTTAAGATGGGTTCAAGCTCGTCAAAGGGATATACGACTTTTTGTCTTCCATGTTTCCTTTCAACATAATTATCTGCCATGCCGCTTTCAAGAGGTCCCGGTCTGTAAAGAGCTACCAGGGCAACAATATCACTGAATGTCTCTGGTTTCAGTCTCTTGATAAGGTCTTTCATGCCTGAGCTTTCAAGCTGAAAAACCCCTGTTGTATCACCTGATTCAAGAAGCTTAAATGTGTCTTTATCATTGGGGTCAAGATGTTGGAGATCAGGAATTTCTTTTGAACTTTTTTGCAATAATTCCAAGGTGTTTTTAATAACAGTAAGATTCCTGAGTCCTAAAAAATCGAATTTTACAAGTCCAATTTTTTCAACATAGGTCATATCAAACTGTGTTAATGTTTCACCCTCTTTCCCCTTATACAAAGGAAGATAATTCACCAAGGGCTTATCACCGATAACCACACCAGCTGCGTGGGTAGAAGCATGCCTTGGTAAGCCTTCAAGAACTAAAGCAACCTCAATCATTTTTTGCTTTAACTCAGATTCAGCAGCTTTTTGTCCTATCTGGGGAACATCATCAAGAGCCTGCTGCAAATTTTTTACATTATCAGGAATAAGCTTTGCAATCTGGTCAACTTCTGACAAAGGGACATCAAGAACTCTACCGACATCTCTTATTACAGCTTTGGCTTTTAATTTTCCAAAAGTTATTATCTGACAGACATTTTCACCACCGCCATAACGCTTTACAACATAATCATATATCTTTCCCCTGCCCTCAATACAAAAATCAACATCTATATCAGGCATACTTAAACGTGAGGGATTTAAAAATCTTTCAAAAATAAGACCATGTTCAATGGGATCAAGGTCAGTAATTCCCATTACATAGGCAACCATACTACCTGCTGCCGAGCCTCTGCCAGGCCCAACAGGGACACCTATTTCCTTGGCATGTCTAATAAAATCAGCAACAATTAAAAAATAACCTGGGAATCCCATGTTTAAAATTGTTTCAATTTCATAATCCAGGCGGTCTTTATACAATTTTTCATCAAGCTCAGGATTTAAAGCTTTAATCTTTTTAATTTTTTCAGCAAAGCCTTCCAATGCCAATCTTTTAAATATATCATCCTCAGATTCTTCAGAACCATTATCATATCGTGGGAAATGATATGTTTTAGCATCGAATTCAACATTACATCTTTGGGCAATTTTTTTTGTAACCTCAACTGCCCCTGGATAGTCATGAAAAGAATCAAACATTTCTTCTGAAGATTTAAAATATAATTGATCTGAATCAAACTTAAAATGAGATGCATCATTTAAAGTTTTACCTGTTTGAATGCATAAAAGGATTTCATGGGCACTTACATCCTTTTTAGAAAGATAATGACAATCATTAGTTGCTACCATTGGCAGCGAAAGTCTCTTGCTCATCTCAAGAAGACCTTGATTAACTTTATGTTGAATGTCCATTCCATTCTGTTGGATCTCAAGAAAAAAATTGTCCTCACCAAATGTTTTAACAAAAAATTCGGCAGCTGCATCAGCCTGTTCAATTTTATCTTGAATAATGAGTTGGGAAAGTTCTCCTTTAAGGCAGGCAGAAAGAGCTATTAATCCATTATTGTATTGAGCTAACAATTCTTTATCAACCCTTGGTTTATAATAAAAACCATCAAATTGAGCTATAGATACAAGTTTGCACAGATTTGCATACCCTTCTCGATTTTCTGCAAGTAAAACCAGATGTGTTAAATTTTTTCTATCCAGATCGGTTCTATCTTTTATAGTTCTTGGAGCAACATAAACTTCACACCCGATAATCGGTTTAATAGAAGCCTGATTCGCTTTTTCATAGAATTCAGCAACACCGTGCATAGTGCCATGATCAGTAATAGCAACAGTGTCCATTTGATATTCATGACATTTATCAAATAGATCCTTTAACCTTATGGCACCGTCTAAAAGAGAATACTCACTATGAAGATGCAGGTGACAAAATTGTGCAGATTTTTGCGATGTTATAATATTATTCATTGATAATATTATTTACTATCAATTCTGTAATTTGGTGATTCTTTTGTAATTATAACATCATGGACATGGCTCTCTTTAAGACCGGCAGCACTGATTCTAACGAATTTCGCCTTATTTCTTAAATCTTCTATTGTTGCAGCGCCAACATATCCCATGCCTGCTTTAAGTCCCCCAAGAAGCTGAACAAGATTTTCTCTAACAGTTCCTCTATAAGGAATTCTGCCGACAATACCTTCCGGTACAAGTTCTTCGTTTTCTCCACTATCTTTTTGATAATACCTGTCAGAAGAACCTTTTTTCATAGCTTCGATTGACCCCATACCCCTGTACGCCTTATAACTTCTTCCTTGATAAATTACTATTTCTCCGGGGCTTTCTTTTGTACCTGCAAGAAGACTTCCAAGCATCACTGAATGGGCACCTGCACCTAAAGCCTTAGCAATATCTCCTGAAAATTTAATACCGCCATCAGCAATTAATGGAACCCCTGTTTTTTCAGAGACTTCTCTACAATTTTGAATAGCTGTAAACTGTGGGACTCCAACCCCTGCAATAATTCTTGTGGTACATATGGAACCAGGACCGATTCCAATCTTCACTGCATCTACACCGGCATCGATAAGAGCTTTAGCACCTTCTGCTGTTGCAACATTACCTGCAATCACTTCACTGTCTGGAAAAGCTGATTTTATCTTTTTGATGGCATTAATAACATTTAAGGAGTGTCCATGTGATGTATCTATCACCAGAACATCAGCCCCGAATTGCATTAATTTTTCTACTCTATCCATCATATCAGAACCAACTCCAATAGCAGCACCTGCTCTAAGTCTGCCATAGGAATCTTTACATGCATTGGGGTATTTAATAATTTTTTCAATATCTTTTATGGTTATCAATCCTTTTAAAAACCCATTGCCATCAACAACCAAAAGTTTTTCTATCCTATGTTTGTGAAGTATTTTTTTTGATTCTTCCAGAGTAAATTTTTCCGGAACAGTGATTAGATTTTCAGAAGTCATGACTTCTTTTACAGGCTTATTAAGTTCAGTTTCAAATCTCAAATCCCTGTTTGTTACAATCCCTGCCAATTTATCGCCATCAACTACAGGCACGCCTGAAATCTTATATTTTGACATTATTTGCATTACTTCACTGATCAGTGTTTCAGGTCCGGCAGTAACAGGATCGACTATCATCCCGCTTTCTGATTTTTTGACTCTATCTACTTCAATTGCCTGTTCTTCAATACTTAAATTCCTATGTATAAAACCCAGCCCCCCCATTCTTGCCATAATAATTGCAGAACGCGCTTCTGTTACAGTGTCCATTGCAGCACTTATAATGGGGATATTAAGGGAAAGATTTTTAGTCAATCTGGTATTTGTCCTGGCATCATCAGGTAAGATATCAGAATACCCGGGTAATATTAAAACATCATCAAAAGAAAGGCCCTGGTCAAAGTTTACATTGGTCATGATTTACTCCTAAAGACAGCTGAATGTCTATTGTTAGTGGTATTAAAAATTAGTTTATTAAGATATCAAAAAATCACCCCTAAATCAATATTCAATGCTTACCTATTTTTTTTGTATATTGACTTTTTATAATTTTAAATTTAAGCTACGCATTTATTTATATTAAATTGTGTAAAATTATGTTTTTAAAAATCAATACAGACAATCCCCAGACAAGGCATATTAACAAGGCAGTGGCAATATTAAAAAAAGGTGGTGTAATTATATACCCCACTGATACATTTTATGGTATTGGCTGTGATATTATGAATAAAAAAGCCATTGAAAAAATATATCAAATAAAGCAAAGGAATAAAAAGCAACCATTTAGTTTTATTTGTCCTGATCTTAAGGATATATCCCAATATGCAAAAGTATCTAATTTTGCATATAGAAATATGAAACGATTGTTACCAGGACCTTATACTTTTATTCTTTCAGGCTCAAAAATGGTTCCTAAAATAATGCTGACTAAAAGAAAAACTGCCGGGATACGTGTACCTGACAACCGAGTCGCAATATCCCTTGCAAGTGAGCTTGGAAATCCAATAATATCTACCAGTGTAACTGATCAAGCAGGTCAACCCATTGAAGACCCCATATTAATTTATGATACTTTTTGCAATAGAGTAGATCTTATAATTGATAGTGGCAAAGTTCCAGGCAAAGCTTCCAGTGTTATCTCGTTAATTGATGATATACCGGAAATTATCAGATATGGTGCTGGTGATATCGATATTTTTAATCAATGATTGTGTGAGCTCTCTGATAAAACTCATTTTATCTTGTTGAGGATATACCGGGATCAGCTTTCCCTTAATTCCTGCCTTAGACCCTGCCAGTTCAACTGCATCTTCAAAATTACCCAGTTTATCAATCAAATTTAATGCCACAGCTCTTTGTCCTGTGTATACACGACCATCGGCAAGTTTTGCAATTATTTTTGGATCCATACCTCTGCCTGCAGCAGCATGTTTAACAAATTGCATATGTAACTCATTAACCAGATTTTGAAGGAATTCTTTTTCTTTATCAGTGATATCCCTTACAGGAGACCCAATATCCTTAAATTCGCCACTCTTAATAACAACAGCAGCAAGTCCTATTTTCTTTAATATTTCCTGAACATTGGCATATTCAACAATGACACCAATACTGCCTGTAATCGTTCCGGGATTTGCAATAATTGTATCTGCTGCCGAGGCAATATAATAACCACCAGATGCTGCAACAGAGCCAAGCGAGGCAATAACAGGCTTTATTCCCCTTGTTCTCATAATCTCAGTATAAATTTCCTGGGACGGTCCTATGCCTCCTCCAGGAGAATTAATTCTAACGATTATAGCTTTTATAGAATCATCTTCTCTGAATTCCTTAATGGTTTTAATGGTTCCCTTTGATGCTGAAATAACACCATCTATTTCTACAATCCCAATATTGCCTTTATTACTGAATTTTCCAGATAATAAATTTTTAGATAAAATTGATGAGCTGAATGAAAAAATGATTGATGTCCCTAAAACAAAAACAACAAAAATAGAAGACATAATTATACTATAATATAAAAACGGATGCCGTCTAGAAAACATTTTAAAACTCCTTCTATTTTATATATTAATAAAAAAAGACCGGATACATTCTGTGCATCCGGTCTATAATTTAAGTTAAAATTTATTATTTAAATCAATTTTGCACATCATCTTCATTTTTTTCTTCTTCTTTTTCTTCTTTTATTTCAGGCGCTTTTTCAACTGGTTCTTCAACTTTTGCATCTTCAACAACAGGGGACTCTTCTGATTTCACTTCTTCTGATTCTTTCACTTCTTCTGATTTCACTTCTTCTTCATCAGATTTTTTTTTGTCAGCATCCAGTTGTTCTTTTAAGTTATCACGAAGCATTTCACCAAATTGCGAAGTTGCAGGTTTCATATTTTTTGCAAAATCTTCAAATGCTTTTTCATCATCATCTTCCAGCCTCTTAATTGAAAGACCGATACGTCTCTCATCGCTGTTGATATTCATTACTTTAGCTGTAATTTTATCATTAATGTTAAAACGTTCTTTTGGGCTATTAACCTTTTCTTTAGAAATTTCAGAAACATGAACAAGACCTTCAATACCTTCTTCAAGTTCAATAAAAACACCAAAGTCTGTTAAATTGGTAATTGTACCTGAGATTTCTTTTCCAACCTCATAACGCTGACCAACAGATTCCCATGGATCAGGCTGAATTTGTTTAATCCCAAGGGAGAAACGTTCATTATCTTTGTCAATATCCAAAACAACTGCTTGAATAGTATCATTTTTCTTATAGACTTCTGAAGGGTGGTTGATTCGTTTTGTCCAGGAAATATCTGAGATATGTACAAGACCGTCAATATCATCATCAATACCAATGAACAATCCAAATTCTGTAATATTTTTAATCTTTCCTTCAATAACTGTTCCAACAGGATATTTCTGGCTGATAACTTCCCAGGGATTCTCAACAGTTTGTTTGATTCCAAGAGAAATCCTGCGGCTTTCAGGTTTAATATCAAGAACAATTGCCTCAATCTCTTCACCAACAGAAACAATCTGGGAAGGATGTCTGATTTTCCTTGTCCATGACATTTCAGAAACATGGATCAAACCTTCAATACCTTCTTCAAGTTCAATAAATGCACCATAATCTGTTAAACTGACAACCTTACCAGGAATCTTTGAACCGACTGGGTATTTTTCTTTGGCAATTGTCCATGGGTCAGGAGTCAATTGTTTCATACCAAGCGAAACACGTTCTTTTTCAAGGTCATAGGATAGAATCTTAACAGTAATTTTTTCACCAACTGAAAAAAGTTCTGAAGGATGTTTTACCCTGCCCCAGGAAATATCTGTGATATGCAGCAGTCCATCAACACCTCCAAGATCCACAAAAACACCATATTCAGTAATATTTTTTATAATCCCTTCCATAATCTTGTCTTTATCAATGGAAGAAAGTGTTTCTGATCTTAATTGAGTCCTTTCTGATTCTAAAATTGCACGTCTTGAAAGAACAATATTATTACGTTTTCTATTATGTTTTAATACTTTGAAATCATATGTTTGACCTACCATTTCATCCATATTTCGAATAGGTCTCAGATCTGCTTGGGAGCCCGGTAAAAATGCCTGTAAACCAACATCAACAGAAAAGCCGCCTTTAACTCTGGCAGTAATCTCACCTTTAATGATTTCATCATTATCATAGACATCTTTAATATTATCCCAGACTTTTACTTTTAAAGCCTTGTCTCTTGAGAGTTTGACGATTTCATCTTCTTCGTCCCAGAACTCAATCATGACTTCTACTTTATCATCAATATCAACTATTATATCACCATTCTCATCAATAAATTCCTGAATAGGAATCCGCCCTTCTGATTTATATCCGACATCAACAAGTATAAAAGCTTTATGAATAGCGATAACAGTGCCTTCAACGACCTGTCCCTCTTCAAACTGCTTCATGCTGCTTTCGTAAATTTGCATTAGTTCTTCCATGGATTCATTACCGGAAATTTCATAATCCTCCGGAATCTCAGGCTCTTGTATCTTGTCTACTATTGTCTCTTCTGGTGTTTCTTCTTCAATTTCGTCTTTGGCAGATTCTAATTCATTATTGTTCATTGTTTTGTTCTCGTTTGCTCTTACATTGTTAATAATTAATAAAATACTTCTCCCTAACCGATATTCCCCGAATTATAAATTTTTATACAGACTTGGAATAAACCCTTTAAATACCAAAAATCAAGAATAAAATCAAGAAATTATTAAATTCTCATAAATTTTTTCAACTACCTGATCAATATTAAGCCCTGTGGAATCAATCAAAATTGCATCCTCGGCTGGTTTAAGCGGTGAATCACAACGATTTGAGTCATCATAATCTCTTTTTTTCATATCTGCTTTAATGTTTTTAAAATCATCTGAATCCCTTGTTTGATCAAGACTCTTTTCCATATAACGACGTTTTGCTCTGACATCCAGATCAGCTGTTAAAAAAAACTTAAATTCAGCATCTGGAAAAACCACAGTGCCCATATCTCTCCCCTCAAAAACAGCATTATATTGTTTAGCAATATTTTTTTGTATGTCAAGGAGTGCTGAACGTACCAGAGGTAAAGCTGAAACAGCAGAAGCAAGCATGGAAATTTCTGAAGTTCTTATTTTTTCTGAAATATCTTTTCCATTACTGATAAGCCTGAAGTCATTCTTTTCGGTTTTACAATCAAACCTAAGTATATTTAATAAGCCTGCAAGGTCTGATTCATTCTTGTAATCAATATTTCTTTTTTTAACCTCATAGGCAACTCCTCTATATAACGCGCCTGTATCCACATAAACATAGCCAAGCTTTGCAGCAAGCTTCTTTGATACAGTTGACTTGCCAGCTCCTGCAGGTCCATCAATTGTAATAGTAATTGTTTCTAATTTTTCATTCATATAATTAAATAACCTTTTTCAAAGCTTTAATAAAACTTTTATTTTCATTCTGTGTTCCGGCATTTACTCGTATCCAATTTTCAAATCCATATGATTTCATGGATTTTACAATAACGCCAAGCCTTAATAAATCATTAAAAACCTTTGTACTGTCTTTTTTAACATTAATCATAAGAAAATTTGAATGGCTTGGCTGGTATTCCAATCCCATCTCATCTAATTGTGTTTTAATAAACCTGAGTCCATCAAGAATAAATGCAACACTCTTTTCCAGGAACTCCACATCATTTAACGCTGCAAGACCTGCTGCCTGGGCAAGGGAATTTACATTAAACGGAGGTCTGATCTTATGTATGATTGATGCAATGGAACTATCCATAATACCGTATCCGAGTCTGAAGCCTGCAAGCCCATAAGCTTTTGAAAATGTACGCAAAGTTACAATCCTGTTATCGGCTAAAGGATGCTTAAGCGAATTAAAACAAGAACTATCTTTAACAAATTCAATATATGCTTCATCCATAATTATTAATATATTTTCCGGTATTTTTTTTGCAAATTCTAAAAAATCATATTCTGTAAAAATATTTCCTGTGGGGTTAAAAGGATTAGTTAAAAAAACCATCCTGGTATTAGTATTAATTTTTTTCAGCATTGTATTAAAATCAATTTGAAAATCTTTAAGAGGGACCATTACAGGAGTTCCCTTTGCAATTTTGACACAAATCTCATACATTAAAAATGAAGGCAGCGGCATCAAGGCTTCTTGTCCATTATCTAAAAAAGCATTGGAAAGAAGCGAAATTATCTCATCAGATCCATTCCCTATGACAATATTTTCTAAACCAACATTATATTTATCTGCCAGTGCCATTATTAGTTCATGACCTCTTGGATCAGGGTAACGGTTCATGAACTTCAAATGTTCTTTCACAGCATCTATTACAAAAAGAGAATGTCCAATCGGATTTTCATTGGAAGCTAACTTAACAGCATCTTTAATACCATAATCTCTTTCAAGTTCAGATATTGGTTTTCCAGGTTCATAGGCTTTAATTGATTTTATTTGCTTACTTGTCTTTAACTCCAATTTAATATATACCTCATGATTTTTTTAAAAATTTTATTGATAAAAAATATTCATTTTTAGTCAGTATTTGATATTTTGTCAATCAATGTGATAATCAATGTGATAATCAATGTGATAAT
>CAZTEM010000015.1:21101-37360 GCA_964612755.1 uncultured Desulfobacterales bacterium
AATCAATGTGATAATCAATGTGATAATCAATGTGATAATTATTGTAAAAATGGAGACAGGAAAAATATTTATGAGCTCAAAAGTAATAACAGGCATTGAGAATCTGGCTAAGAATCCTCCTGATTATCTATCAAATATAAAATTGGGGCTTCTCTGTAATCCAGCATCAGTTGATTCATATTTTAAACATACATCAACAATAATAAACAAAATTTATCCTGGAAGGTTAAAGGCTTTGTTCTCCCCTCAACATGGATTATACGCTGACAAACAAGATAACATGATAGAATCATCCCATTCAGAGGATAATAAATTTAAAATCCCGATTTTCAGCCTTTATTCCAAGTCACGAATTCCAACAAAAAAAATGTTTGATCTTATTGATTGCTTAATTATTGATATCCAGGATGCTGGTTGCAGGGTTTATACTTTTATTTATACTATTGCCTATTGTCTTGAAAAGGCAGCTCAATATGGTAAAAAAGTTATTATTCTTGACAGACCTAATCCAATCGGAGGGATTGAAGTAGAAGGTAACCTTTTAGAAAACAACTATAAATCTTTTGTAGGAAGATTCCCAATCCCCATGAGACATGGGATGACTGTTGGTGAGATTTCATCTTATTTTAATAAAACATTTAATATCAATTGTGATCTTAAGATTATTAAACTAAAAAAATGGGAAAGGAAAATGTATTATTCTGATACTGGTCTCAACTGGATCCCTCCATCTCCCAACCTGCCTACTGATTCATCTTGTATTGTTTATCCGGGTCAGGTCATCTTAGAAGGAACAAATATTTCAGAAGGCCGTGGAACCACCCTGCCCTTTGAACAATTTGGAGCTCCGTTTATTAATAGTTTTGACCTCATAGACAATTGTATTAATAAAATTCCCGGTGTTTATCTAAGACCTGTCAGATTTGAACCTGTTGCAGGCAAATGGCACAATAAATCATGTAATGGTCTTCATATACATGTAACCAATAAAAAAATTTTTAAGCCCTATAAAACATCACTTATATTTTTACAAAACATTATAAAAATGTATAAAAATGATTTTGCGTTTAAAAAGCCACCCTATGAATACGAATATCATAAACTTCCCATGGATTTAATTCTTGGGAGTAAAAACTTAAGAAAAAATATTGAAAACAATAAGGATATTGACATGCTTGAGCAATCCTGGCAAAAAGATTTAGACAATTTTATTCAAAACTCAAAAAGATTTTACATATATGAATGATTATAAGACACACGAAAATAAATTATGGAAAAGAATGAGCTTTAAAGGCAATAAAGTCTGGGTGGCAATGAATAAGGACAAGTCCTTTTTTACAAAAGAAAATAAACTGCTCATCAAATACGGTCTTGACCAGAATTATGAATATTTGATTAAAAAAGAAAATATCAGACCTGTAGCAGAAGCTATTCCAAAAGGGAAACATAATAAAATCAAGGAAAAAAATAGAAATAATCATGATATTAATACAATTCATATCTATACTGACGGGGCTTGTTCTGGCAACCCGGGTCCTGCAGGTATCGGGGTATACTTAAAATATAATAATAAGGTTAAAAAAATATCGGAATATATTGGTATTGCTACAAATAATATTGCAGAACTTAAAGCTATCAAACGTGCCCTTGAAGAGCTTAAAAAATTTGATATTCCCATATATATTTATACAGATTCAAGTTATGCTCTGGGAGTATTGACAAAAAAGTGGAAAACAAAAGCTAATCTTGAACTTATACAGGATATAAAAAAGCTGTTGGAAAAATTTAAAGAGGTTAACTTTATAAAAGTTAAAGGTCATGTTGGAATCAAAGAGAACGAAATCGCTGACACCCTTGCCACTTCAGCAATCAAATAAAGCATGCAATCATTAAAAAAAAGGGATACAAACTTGTTGGCAACTTGTATCCCTGATATTAAAATAATAAAATTCCAATTATTTTTTTTCTTTATTTAATTTCTCTATTTCTTTTTCCAAATCTTTAATTCGATCTTTATCCTCTGCAGAGTCTGAAGAACCAGGTTCAATACCTTCCTCATTTTTCCATGTGTCTTTTAATTCATCAAATCCAAGATATAAAGCAAGCCCTCCTCCCAACAACAGGACAAACGGTACAACACCTTTTAAAATAGCTACCAGCTGTGGAAACCACACCCCAATACCAATAAGTCCAAGGAGGACCGCAATAGCACCACCAATAATAATTTTCATATAACTTCTCCTTGCAAATTTAAATACAATCTATATTAAAATTAAATAATATTTTTCTTTTTCCAAAAAAAGCAAATCTAATTGCTTAATACCCTTATAAAATTAACATATCAGGTTTTGTAAAACAAGATAAAATGATCAAAATTAAATGCATAGACATTGCCATTCCTTGATTGATTTGCTATTTTATTTCAAATTATTTTGAAAGGTTACTAAATGGGATTGTTTAATAAATTTAAATTAAAAATTAAAAAATTAAGGCTGAATTTACGTAAACTCATCAATTATCTGCTAAATAATACCTATGATTATTATACATGCATATATCCTGGTAATTCAGGAAAAATAATAAAAGCAATTGTTGAACATTATCTTTTAAAAATTAAAATCAGCAATAATAATTTAAAAAAAATTGAAGACCTGCAAGGCAAAGGAATAGTAATTTATGCAAATAAACATAAAAGTTTATTAAATTTTTTATTTTTCCATACTGTTTTAAAAAAAAATAAACTTATATATCCTGAGATTGCCTTTGATTTTAGATTTATTTTTTTGCAACCTGTTACCCGTCTTTTTAAAATCATAATAGCAAAAATTGATTATTTCTTTCACCATTTTTCAAGTAAAAACCCATATTCTTCAGGGTATATCAAAGATCAGCTTTCAATTACTAAATCAGGATCTTTATTTCTAATTGAAAAAAATGCATTTCATAAGCGATTTGTTCAATCTTCCCATGATCCATTAACTTTATTAATTGAAATGCAAAAAAACATTCAAACACCTGTTTTTATACTTCCTCAAGCTATTGTTTTCGGGTCAAATCCAACAAAGAAAAATCAAAATTTATTTGATATAATTTTTGGTACCACTGAAAAGCCAAGAAAACTAAGAAAATTATTTACCATTATAAAAAACCCTCAAAAAATAATTGTTGAGATATCTGATCCTGTGAATTTGAAAAACTTTCTAAAAGACCCTGAAATTGCCGCACTTGCTCTGGAGTTTCAAACTCATATGTTGAGAAGTCATCTATTAAAACTTGTAAACAATCAAATTAGAAGCGTAATAGGACCTATAATCAAAACAAGACAGGAAATCACAGAAGATATTCTTACTGATAGATATTTGCAGGAATATCTTGCTGATTATGCATCACAAAAAAAAATATCATTAAGCAAAACACGAAAAAAAGCCACTGGATATATTAAAGAAATTGCTGCAAATTATAATATTAAAGTTATTCAGGCAGCAGCCTTAATACTAAAATGGGTTTTTAAAAATATATTTGATGGTATAGTTATTGATCAGGAAGGACTTGCAAAAGTCAAAGAGGCTTCAAAAGATGCCCCTTTAATTCTTGTTCCGTGCCATAAAAGCCATTTAGATTATCTTCTTATTCCATATGTCATGTATTTAAACAAAATGCCTCCCCCCCATATTGCAGCAGGAAAAAATCTTTCTTTCTGGCCTCTTGGTCCGATATTAAGAACCGGCGGAGCATTTTTCTTAAGAAGAAGCTTTAAAGGTGCCATCCTATATAAAAAAATATTTAATGCATATATTACCAAACTTTTGAGTGAAGGGTTTAATATTAAAATCTTTATTGAAGGAACAAGAAGTAGAACAGGTAAGCTATTATCACCAACATTTGGTATACTATCCATGGTATTTAATGCATATCTTAAAAAATCTTGTGATGATCTTATCTTTGTACCAATATATGTAGGATATGACAGGGTGCTTGAAGAGCATGCATATCTTAAAGAACTTGAAGGTCAAAAAAAAGACCCTGAAAGCGTTTCACAAATACTAAAGGCTCGCAAATTACTAAAGAAAAAATATGGTAAAGTTTATATTAAATTTGATAATCCGATTTCCCTTAAAGATTATATCAATAAAAAAACTTCTGCCAATATTTATCCTGAAACAGATGAGGCAAGGCAACTTATAAACGATCTAGGTTATAAACTTATCAACTCTATCAATTCTATCTCTGTTGTTACCCCACATGCTATAATTGCAAGTGCTGTGCTGAATAGTAACAAGGGAAAATTCCTGAAAAAGGAAGTGCTATACAGGACTCATACATACATGAATTTTCTCTCATGTTTTGATATTGAACTTGCCGATACATTATTAGTTGACCCTGAAAGCAGTTTTAATTATGTTATTAATCTGTTTATTGAAAGAAATTTTCTGGAGCTGGTAGATGAAGACGAGGGAGAAATTACTGAAAATACATATTTTTTAGTTAAAAACAATAAAAGACCGATTTTAAACTATTACAAGAACAATTCCCTGTCCTTTTTTATTCCTGCTGCCTACACTGCTACTGCTATACTTGAAAAAGATAAATTTCAATTCACCATTGAAGAACTTATTACAAAATTTACCTTTCTCCAGGACCTTTTTATGGATGAATTTCCCTATGATGAAAATCTGACCTGTGAAAATTATATTTCAAGCTGCATAAAAGCTTTTGTGAACGATGGAATTATTGTACCTGATAAAAACTTAACCGACTCATATAATATAACATCTGTCGGATTAAAAAAAATAAAATGTTTTGCTGAATTTTTATTACCTTTTCTTGAATCTTATACAACTGTTTTAACTTATTATAAAAAGTATGCTAAGGACGATCATGATCCTAAAGACAGAATAAAAAAGATTCAATCCATGGGCACGAAAATGTACAAACAAAATGTAATACTGCTTAAGGAATCATTATCAAAAGTAAATTATAACAATGCAGTTGAATATTGTATAAGAAAAAATATAGCTGATAAAGCAAACAGGTCTGAATTAAAACAATTAAATGATATAATAGAAAAAATGATTTCTTCACTGACTTCTTAATATAATGAAAGCCCTGATATTAGCCGCAGGCTTTGGCACAAGACTGCTACCATATTCTGTGACTTTACCAAAGCCATTATTTACAATCAATTGTATCCCTGTAATAAGATATACAATTGATTGTCTTATCCAGGCAGGCTGTTCTGAAATATTGATCAATACTCATTATTTACATAATCAAATTTACGATTATATAAGTCACAACTCTTTTCCAATAAAAATAAGAACAATCTTTGAGCCTGAAATTTTAGACACAGGCGGTGCTGTTAAAAATGCTAAATCATATCTTGCCGACTCTGATTTTTTTGTAATTAACAGTGATATAATGTTTGATATTGATCTTGGCACATTATTTAAAGCGCATCAAGACAGCGGTTATTTAGTTAGCCTGGTGCTCCATAAACATAATAAATTCAACAAAATAGAAATTGATCAAAATAATATTATTAAAAATTTTAATTCCTCAAATAACCCCTATGCCTTTACCGGTATACAAATAATGTCTTCTGATATTTTTAATTTCATGCCTTTAAAAGACAAATTTTCCATAATTGATTTTTATAAAAATCAGGGTGAAAATAATTTTAAAATCAATGCTTTATTATTAAAAAAAAAATATTATTGGGAAGATATCGGTACAATAGAAGCATATAAAAATTCATCAATAAGATATTTAACCCGGGCAATTAAAGACCCCCAAAACAAATCAATGCAAATAGACATTAATAAACTTGCAGGCGATGGATCAGATAGAGAATGGTTTCGGGTAACAAGTGAACATAAAACTTATATCGCAGCTGACCATGGGATTAATCCCATGCATAATTCAAACAAAACCGTCCAGCTTGATTCATTTGTTAATATTGGAAAGCATTTATATAAAAAAGGTCTTTTTGTTCCTGAAATATACAATTTTGATCCTTTTTCCGGAATAGCTATTGTTGAAGATCTCGGTGATACCCATCTTGAGCAGATTGTGAACAGCGTAAATAATAAAGAAAAAGTATTAAAATTATATAAAAAGGTATGCGATTCTCTTTATAATTTTTCTTTAAAAGGCTTTAAAAACTTTGATCTAAACTGGACATTTGAAACAAACCAGTATTCAAAGGAACTTATCCTGCAAAAAGAGTGTAAATATTTTATTGAAGCATTTGTTAATACTTTTCTTAAACAAAATATTAATTTTAAAACCTTTTTAAACGAATTTGAATTTATTGCTGAGAACTGCATCGATTCTGCTTTTACAGGACTAATGCACAGAGATATGCAATCAAAAAACATAATGGTAAAAAATAATCAGATATTTTTTATTGATTTTCAATCAGCCAGACAAGGACCAATGGAATATGATCTGGCATCTCTCTTAATAGATCCTTATATAAGACTTGATCATAAGCAGAAGCATGAAATCCTGTCCTATGTTATAAATAAAATATCAATAAATAAAAATCATAGTGGAAATTTTGATGCAAAAAAATTCAAACATTGTTATAAATATTGTTGTATTGCAAGAAATTTTCAAATACTCGGAGCATTCAGTTATCTGGGTATTGTAAAAAAGAAAAAACAATTTATAAAGTATATTCCCTATGCATTGCAGACTTTAAAGGAGAACATCAAATTGATTGATACTAAATCCATACCCAAAATTATAAACCTTATTGAAAATTTGAGACTTTGATTATGAATAAAATTAACTTAATGATTAATGGTGTTCCAGGAAATGTTGCCATCACAATTGCAAGACATGTTATTGATGATAACAGGTTTAATTTATTGCCTTATTCTCTGACTGGTCCTGATATTAATGAAACAATATTTACAATTAATAATTTCAAACTCACACTTATCCAACCAGATAAAAGAGAGCAGCAGATAAAACTCGTTAAAGAACAATACCAGGATATTTATGTTATTGATTTTACACACCCTTCTTCAGTTAATTCCAATGCACTTTTTTATATAAATAATAAATTGCCTTTTGCCATGGGCACTACCGGTGGCGACAGAGAAAAACTTGAGCAGGACATTAACAAAGGTGGAATCCCTGCTGTAATCGCACCAAATATGGCAAAACAAATTGTAGGGTTTCAGGCAATGATGGAGTATGGAGCCAATACTTTTCCTGACCTTTTTAAAGGGTTTTCCCTTGAAATCATGGAAAGTCACCAAAACGGGAAAGCTGATACAAGCGGCACTGCAAAGGCAATGGTAAAATATTTCAATAAAATGGGATTAGAATTTTCAAATAAAGATATTAAAAAAGAAAGAAACCCTGAAATACAAAAAACTATATGGGAAATACCTGAAGAGTATTTATCCGGACACGGGTTTCACACATATACAATAAAATCTAAGGACGGAACCTGTGAATTCCAATTTAAACATAATATCTGTGGCAGAGATATTTATGTAGATGGATCTTTAGATGCCATATTATTTTTAAACAGAATCTGTTCAGAGAAGAATGCCCATGATATTAATTTTTATACTATGATTGATGTGCTCAAAAAAAAGATATAAACAATGAGCTTATTTGTAAAAATAATATTAGTAATATTTGCCCTGGCATATCTTATAAGCCCTATTGATATTATTCCTGACTTTCTCATCCCTTATGTCGGATGGATTGATGATACTTTTGTTATTGGAATTGTTATATATTTGATAAGGTATGGAAAGTTACCTCCCTTTTCCGGTAAAATCGGAAGATTTTTTAATTTTATTTCAAATCTTACCTCTTCTGATAAAGATAAATCTTCTGGTTCAACCAGCACTAATTTTCAAAATCAAAAAACCAATAAAGACCCCTATGAAATATTAGGCATTGGTAAAAATGCAACCAAAGAAGAAATCAAATCAGCATTTAAACAAAAAATCCAACAATATCACCCGGATAAAGTCTCGCACCTTGGAGAAGAACTTCAAAAAATGGCAAATGATAAATTTATTGAGATTAAAAATGCCTATGATCTCTTGATGAAATAATTTGATAAGGCGTATTTATCTTGACAAAGCTTGCTAACTCTGGTTTATAACAAACTATAAATAAGTAAATTTAATTTATAACAAATTAGGATCTTTTTGGCTTCCATAACTGAAATACTTACACTTGTTGTTATCATGGTCGGCATTCTTGTTTTACCAAAAATGTTTAGACCAGAAGAAAAAAAAACATCAAAAAAAAAACTGTCTGCCAGCTCATTGTCAGTTCCAATACGCTTTGGAATTGTCATTTCAATTTTAACTCCAAGCATTACTGCTATTTTTTTTCATCCATGGGATAAAGGGCTTGTTTTATTTATTCTGTATGGGATCATACCATTGATTGTATGGTGGGGATTGTTCTGGATAATTGCCGGACTGAAAAACAAATCCAAAACTGTTAACAAATCCAAATAATTTATTTAATCGATATCTACCCAGTATTGTATCCATTCACATCTTTCTTTATACGGATAATTCATGAGTTCTGTTGTAAGTATTGAAAAATCGTGTTTACGCACTACAAGATACGAGACCTTTTTTTTTTCAAAAATTTCTTTAATACCTATTGCTACAAACAGGTTAATAGATTTATCTACAACAAAACATTTCACAGCACCTGTAGTTATAATTATATCACCCTCTTTTTTAATATCAAAAAAATTTATCATGGTAATAGTAAAAGGCTTGTCATCAAAAAAATTTTTTGCTCCGGTACGTGTCAGTTCACATCTGATGAAATTCTCAAAACATGCCTTTGTTGTATTAAATTCAGCATCACCTGAGAACGCAAAAGTGTTAAGGGATAATATCAGACAAAAAATAATAATAATATTTTTTTTAAATCGATTCCTCATATTAGGCATTCTTTTTTAAAATATTATTTATAACCCTGGTTAAATCTTTTAAAATCACAGGTCTGACTATTACATTTTTCATATTTGCAAAATTTTTAACAAGCTTTTCATTAATCTTTTTATTATTATATGCTCCACCAACTATAATTGGAATTGTTGGAGAAATCCTGGAAAGTTTTTCAACAAATTTGAATTTATTAAAATTTTTAACATCACAATTTGCAATCACCATATTAAAATTTCCCGGCTGAACCTGAAATATTTTTAACGCCTGCTGAAAATTATCTGCAAAGGTAACAGGGTAGCCAATATTTTCAACAACCTGGTCTACAAGCTTTTTTCTTTTGGTATTAGGGTCAACTAATAAAATATGTTTTTTACCTTTAATGACTTTTAAACGTGCCAAGGTGTCTTTTTCATTCCATTTACGCTCATCAATGGGGAAAATCGATGTTACATTAATGTTATATGCCTTGGAAGAAATAAAATTATTATTGTCACTATCTGGTATTTTAATTATCAGTTTTCGGGTTTTTGCCATGTATTCCCTTAACCATGTGCGATAACGATAATTATCACCTTTTATAATTAAAATTTTTTCTCCTGCAATGGAATTGATTTGTATTGCATGATAGATTTGTAAATGATGTTTAAAATCTTCAGTTTCTTCTCTGTAATTTTCAGAAAGATAATCTATAATATAATCACGGCAGAAACCAGGATATGCCACAAATAAAACGGATAATAGAATAAAAATAAATTTTTTCATGTTAATCCCGTTAGAATAATAAAGAAATAAATACTAATTAAAGTTATCGGCAAACCAATACAATTACTTAAAATGAAAATTGTTTAATTCTAATGTTTATGGGCCTGAATTCTAAACCTTCTTGTAATAATTTCAATAATTTCTTCAGAACTTGTTTCAATGGGCTTATTGCTCACTTCAATCATGGAATATCCTTTTGAAATAAAATATTTCCTTGCTGTTTTTATTTCCTCTATAATATCATTTTTTAACGCATATGCGGTTACTTCTGTAATGCCAAGGCTTTCATGCCTCATTTTTCTATGTGCATAAAGTTGCTCAGGATTAATATCAAGGGCAATAATTCTTCTTCTGTCAATCTTGCCTAAAATATCAGGCATGGGTATATTAGGAACAAAAGGGACATTTGCAACCTTCCATCCCAATACAGACATATACATGGAAAGTGGCGTTTTCCCTGCCCGTGACAACCCTACAAGAATAATTTCCGCATTGGGAAGATTTTCAGGATTTACTCCGTCGTCCTGGGCAAGAGCGAATTCTATTGCTGACACCTGGGTTAAATTTACCTGATGTATTTTCCTGTAAAGCCCTGGTTTTTCCAATGGCTTTTTGTTTAGAAAAGCTTCGATTTTTGATATTACAGGACCCATCAAGTCTATGGTTACGATTCCGGCATCAATACCTTTTCTCGTGATATATTGTCGAAGTTTTGAGTTTACAATGGTATGCACTACCATACTTTCAGTATCCATTACTTTTTCAATCAAATCATCAACATGATTTTCGCTTCTTATATGAGGCACTTTTACAACGGATATTGCATTATTGGGAAATTGCACAAGAATACTTTGAATAAGGTGATATGCATTGATTCCTTCCCCACATGAAGCAATGTATATCATGTGGAAATCTTTTTCATCATTATTTTTAAACATAAGAATTCCTTTGAAAGATTGAAAAAAAGTATTATATATCTATAATATATATCTTAACACTCATATTGAGTCAAACAGGAGGATAGCATGACACATGAAGATGCAGGGCATTATGCAAAAAAACATCAAGGTATCAAAATTGATGAAAATATTAAACAGGAACTTTTAAAAAACAGTGAACAGATAAAGGATTCCAAGGAAAAAAAAATTTCCTGTCCAATAGTCCACTCCATTGCAAAAAAACTCTCAATAACACCTATACAAGCAGGCATTCAGAGTGATTTACTTGAACTTCGACTAAGTTATTGCCAGCTTGGGCTTTTTGGCTGGGAGCCATTGGGTAAATTGATTGATAAAAAAAAACCAATTCCAGATACCCTTGAAAAAGAGCTTAAAAAAACAATAAAAGACAATAGAACAACATGTGCTGAATGCTGGGAAATTGCCAGAAAGCTTAAAATTAAAAAACTTGATGTAGCTTCAGCCTGTGAAAAAAAAGGAATAAAAATAAAAAAATGTCAATTGGGAGCGTTTTAGCTTAATTTTTGTTTTGCACGTTTTTTTCTTTTTTGTTTTTGTTTTCTGATTTTATTAATTTTTTCCGATTCTTTGGAACTGATGCCAAATTTGAGTTGTTCAAATTTGGCAACTAATAATTTAAGTGCTTTATAGCGATTTAAATGTTGGGATCTTTCCTTCCCATACTTAATTGTCAATTGGGTTGGAATATGTTTTAAAAAAACAGCACTGGAAGATTTGTTGACTTTCTGCCCTCCTCTGCCGGATGATTTGATAAATTTTTCTTCTATATCATTTTTATCAAGACCAATCTTTTTCATTTTGTTTGCAAGTTCAAGTATTTTTTCTTTTTTAGGTCCCATAATCACTGTGAAATATTATTTCTTATTTTTCAATGCAATCTCAAATAATTTATTAATACTACTGATATAATCTCTGTTTTGACAAGGTTTTGAAACATGGTCTATATAGATATCTTCTTCTTTTAAACGTTTAATGGATTCTAAGAATTCAATATTTCCAGACACAAATAATATGGGAATAGTTTTATTTTTTTTCCGAATATGATTATATATATGCATGCCATTAATTCCACAGGGAAGAATATAATCTAAACTCACAAAATCGTATTCATTCTTATCAAACAAATCAATAGCAGTCCTGCCGTCCCTTGCAACATCAACTTGATGGTTACATGGGTCCTGAGTCAATATTACATATTGAACATCAGAAATAGTTATTTCATCTTCCACAAGAAGAATATATTTATTAAAATGACTTATTTCTTTTTGAATTTGTGTTTTTTCCTGGATCGTCAATTCTTTTTTAATAGCTGGCAGATTAATAATAATTTTTGTACCTGATCCAAGTTTAGATTTAATTGAAATTGTACCGTTATGTTGTTCAATATATTTTTTTACATTAGCCATGCCATAGCCAGTACCTTTGATACTATTATCATAAGCACCTTCAATATCCTTACTTCCTTTCAAAGTAAACGAAGGCTCATAGACTTTCTCAATATACTTTTCAGGGATTCCACAGCCATTATCCTTAATTTCAATACAAATATTATCATTCTCATAATATGTCTGTATTATAATTTCAGGATTATCAACTTTGCTTAAAGCATGAATTGAATTTTGTATGAGATTGACCAGAGCATGCTCAATCATTCCGGGGTCAGCAAGCAAATCAGGAACATTATTTTGATCCTGCTTTGTGATTTTAATCCCAGCAAGATCTTTTTTCATTAAATTTAACACAAGATCGCTTTTTTCATCGAGCCTGAAATATTCCTGTTTTGGTTCCTGACTTTTGGCAAAGGCTACAAGGTTTTTTGTTAAATTTTTGCCCCTTATTGTTTGTTCAAAAATCAATTCAAGGGTGTCTTTTATCGAGGGATCTCCACAATCTAACAATGCAAGTTCTGTATTACCCATTATAATACCCAATACATTGTTAAAGTCATGTGCCATTTTACCTGCAACCTGCCCGATCAATGCCAATTGTTTTTGCTCTCCTGCAATTTTTTGTGCTAATATCTTTTCATTTTCTGTTTGTTTACGTTTGGTTATATCCCTGACTATCACCTGAATATAAGTATCAGAGTCAAGGGATAAAGCACTCATATTTATTTCAGCATTGATCAAACCTTTTTCACTCGTGCCCAAAATCCATTCAAAATATTGTGATTCCTGCAATGTATTAACTATCTTTTCCAGCCATTTCTTTTTGGACTTGGTGCCGTCCGGTTGAATATCAGGAGAGAATTCATACATACAATGATTAATAATTTCTTTATGACTTAAGCCCAGTAATTCACTGGTTTTCCTGTTGCAGTCAATAATACTATTCCCTTTTGCAATAAGAATAGCATCACTTGAAGAATCAAATAATTTGCGATACCGTTTTTCATTTTCTTCCAATATTCGTTCAGCTGTCCTACGTCTATGGATAGCTTTTTCCAATTGTATATTTTTTTCCCTTAATAATTCATGACGTTTTTTTGATTCTTCAAGTCTTGTACTTAATATTAAATGTTTTGTATAAGACCATATAAACAAACCAAGACCAAAAAGAGATAAAAATATCAAAGCTCCTGTGGCAAATAAATATTGCCATTTATTAACATGCCCGAGTATTTCTTTTTTTGAGACATAAACAACAATAAACAAAGGCAATGGTCTGATATGCATGCGCATAACAAGCATTGGTGTTGATCCCGGTAAAATATTATTCATCACAACCAGATCATTATCTTTAAGCACTGCAATTTTTTCCTGGAAAATTTTTAAAGGGATTTTTGATATCTTTGGAATTAAAGGGTTTATTACCTCCCCGTTAACTGTAGTTAGATAAGATACCATGGAAGACAATTCCAAAGAAGACCGCATAAAGTTTTTTTGCAGAGAGCTAAGATCAAGCCATGCGACTATCCAGCCCGAACGTTTTTTTTTAAAAAAACAAGGACTAGCGATTAACACCTCTAATCCATGGTCGGTTTTCTCAAAAATCAATTCAGGTTCCAAGGTAACATTAACTAATCTTTTTTTCCATGAAGAGTCCTTTTTATAATGGGAAGAAGGTTCGATATCGATCAAAATTTGTTTTTTTAAATTCAGAAAAACAAACTTTTTATATATGGGATCTGTCTTAATAATTTTACCCTTAATTGTGTCCCGCATTAATTTATCAATGGAAAAAAGAGAGACCTTTAATCCGTATTGCTCGGACATACCCATATCCCGATTAACAAAATATGTCTCAACCTCCAGAGAATCTGCTATATTGCGAATATCATATTTCCGTTCGAGAAAAAAATAACCAATGGCAGCAACCTGTTTTTCAATATCAAGTTTAAAGCGTTTTAATGAGGACTTTTGAAGTGCTATATTGTTTTGATAATTAAAAATCAAAAGAAAAATTATATAAATAATAGGAATAAGACCACCTATTATAAGATAAAGTGTAGGTTTGTTTTTTAATCTATTAAAAAAAAGCAATTAATTAGTTCTCTATTTATCAAAGAAAATTCGGGTAATATGTAAACACAGACGGGTAATATGTTTCAACCAGTTTGCGATATTCACCGCTTGTTTTAAATTTTTCAAAGAATATATCAAAGGCCTGTTTGAGTTTTGGAGAATTCTTTGAAAATGCGCAAGCCATATCCTGGGGTTGAGATAAAGGACCAATAACTTTGATTTTTCCCGGCCATTTTGCAAGGGCAACCAATGCTACGGGAACATCCATAAGTGTAGCGTCAGCAACCTCTGCAATAACCGAAGGGATCATGCCTGAAAGGTCATGGTCTGCAGAAAAATAAAGAATTTTAGCGCCGGTTTTTTTAATACCATAGGAGTTTGGATCAAGGCAGGAATCTTTTAGCCCCAATACAGAAAAACCATTTAATAATTCTTTTACTTTATCTATATCTTTTGCAATAACACCAGTAGGAGAAATCGGAGTCAATTGGGTATCGCCTCTTGCTATAAGCCATATTTCAGAAGGAAATGTCATTGCTGAAAAATCAACAATCTTTTTCCGCCAGGGCAATACTGTAAATCCTGTGGAAATAATATCTCCTTTGATCCGGGCTTTTCCAAGTATTTGAATATCATTGCCAACAGGTTTTACTTTTTTACCACTAAGATCAGCTATAATTGTCTGCCATGTACTTTCAACAAATTGATACTTAACTCCAAGATCCTTTGCAAATGCCTTCATAAGTGCTATATCCAACCCATCATGGTCATGGGTAACAAAATTAGCATAGGGGATTCCAAGATGTCTGAGTGTGCCTGATTTTTTTACATGATTTAACCCTTCTGCCCTTGCAATATTAAAACTTAATACTCCCATTATAAATATCAAAGTTATATAAACTTTTACGATTATGCGTGCAGATTTGATCATAAATCTTAATTTCATAAGTATAGTTTCCCTTTTATCAAAAAAAATTCTAATCTTTATCAAAGAAATCTTCAAAATATAGAAAAACAGATGGATAATATTTTTCCACCAGAGTGCGATAAGTTCCATTTTGCCAGATTTGTGTAAAGAATTCATTAAATGCTTTTAAAAGCAGAGGTGATGATTTAGGAAAAGCAACACCCATCACCTGGGGTTCTGAGATAGGACCGATAATTTTTATTTCACCGGGCCATGTTTGGAGTGCCACCATGGCATCAGGGATATCAAGCAATGTTGTTTCGGCAATCCCATGAATTATTGCCGGAGCCATATCATTAATAGTATTGGTCTGGCTGAAATATTTAATTTCCGGATGGAATTTTTCAAGACCATAAAGTTTTGCAGAAAGGCAAGTGCCTTCCAAAGTCAAAACCGTACGACCCTCTAAAAGAAATTTGACTTTCTTAATATCCAGATGAATATCACCACTGGGTATAATCGGTTTAAGTCGGGAATTTGCAGGCGCAATCAGCCATACACCTGTAGGGAAAGTAGGACGGGAATAAGCCACAATCTTTTTACGCCAGGGAAGTATAGTCAAACCATTAGCAATGATATCTCCCTTAATCTTTTCTGTCTGCACCAATTCATAGTCTTGTGTTTTTGGGTCAAACCTTCTTCCTGTTAAATCTGTAAAAAGAGTTTCAAAAGTTGTATTAACAAGCTTATATCTGAGCCCTAAATGCTTTGCAAACAATTTCATAACTTCAACATCAAGCCCGTCATACCCATTATCAGTCTTGCGCACGAAATGGGCATACGTAATTCCAAGATGCCTTAGAATGCCGGTGTTTTTGATCTCAGGCAAATCATTGGCAAAACCAATTCCGGCAGCGCTGATACAAATGATAATAATCGTAATCACTATCATTAAGACACCATTAAATTTAGTATACTTTACCCTCATTTTATTTCTTCCCTCTTAGCTCTATCAATAATAAATTGTTTATTTCTAAGAGTATAGCATAAACGCAGAGACAATGAATCAAAATTCACCAAAAATTATCCCTATTACTATAACTGCACCATACGATATAAAACACCCAATATTTGAAATTACTATAAAAATGGAAGAAGTGAGGCTTGGATATGCTTTTGCATCTTAGGGTTTCACTTGAAA
>CAZTEM010000016.1:0-36782 GCA_964612755.1 uncultured Desulfobacterales bacterium
TGGTATTTCCACAACATCCACAATATTGGTTTTATTATTGCCTGGATCTATTGCATAACCGCTATGGGTAATGCTTGTTGTAACCCCTGTACCTGTAAATCCAAGGCAGGCAATATTTTGTTCAAGGAGTTCTCTGCCCACTTCTGTGCCACCGTCAGCTTCAATAAACGAATCTTTATAGATCATGTCGTTTGTTGCAATTCCGGTTTCTGTTATAGAGCTGTTCATGGTGGCTAACCCTAATATTGTGAGTATGGCAAGTAAAAGAATAGCCATGATTATTGCCGTGGAACCATTCTGGTTATAACCAGAGATTTTATAAAGTTTTAGATGTTTATTAATCATATTAGAAATCCTTTGCTTTGTAATAATTAGTTGAAAAAGTTCTGGTACGTCCCTGATCATTCCACGTGACAGTCAGTGCAATTTGTTTTGTATTTGTTACAGGTTCATTATTTGTTACTGTCCAGCTTATGTTATAAGTCTCGTTTGATGATGCACCCGTGACAGTAGCGGTGTTTGTGGCGATGCTATCATAGGGAAGACTCATAAGCCTTTCTATTCTGTCCTGGGCATAGGTTGTTCCCTGGGTGATGGTGCGAGCCGATGTATTACCGGTTTGTGATTTTATATATAATTTTGCAATCCCCAGAATCCCAATGGCAAAAATTGCCATGGCGATCATAACTTCAAGTATGGTAAATCCTGTTTGTGATTGTTTCGGTCGAAATATTGAATTCATTTTTATCATTTCCCTTAAATTTACGGATTATTATATATTACGTAGTTTAACCATTGATACAAGGGTACGCTTGCTGCCACCTGCGTTTTTCATAAGATCCCTTTCGGTTTCATCGGGTCTGGCTGTTAAAACCACATTAATTGCTTTGATCGTGGGAATATTTGCTGATGGTATGTTATGATTTATTGCAGCAATTTGGTTTCCATCTTTATCGAAATATGTAAATTGTAAATTATCTATGTTTTCAGCTATGGGGCTTCCCCCTTCTTTAATTTGTATTTCGTCATAGGAATTTGTGGTAGAATCAATACTGGAATCAAAAAGATTAATACTGACAATGTTTAATGATGTTCCATCTCCGCCAACATAGGCAAATTTAAGTGGATATTTAGTTGCTGTGCCACCACTTACTACAACACCGCCGTCACCGGCAGCAATAATTTTTGCATTGGGGTTATTCCCCTTGGAGTCATATCCTGCCATACGTATTTCGGTGGTGATCATATAAAACCCTGCCCTTAAGTTTTGCTGGATTTCAGTGATTTGATTCTGGGTAATATTTTTACCCCTTTGCTGAGTATAGCTGTCTGCAATAAGAGCTACGGCAATGACAAAGATTACCATGGCTATCGTAAGTTCCAACAAGGTAAAACCTTTATTGTTTTTAATTTTTAAGTTCATTATACTCATACCTTTTTTATTAATTTTTTATCAATTACTCCAATTAGATCCCATCCATTGTTTAAATATTGTTATTCCGCTTGAAAGGGTACCTATAACAAAAGCAGTTCCTTTTTTATTGGCAAGATAAATATAACCGGCATTGCATGTACCTCTGGGATTAAATGTTAAGGTGTTATTGTTGTAGGTGATAACCGTTGCAGGAGTGCCGAAAGTCTGGTTATCTATTTTTTTTGTTGCAGAACCCGTGGAATAACTCACACCGGCTTTATTACCACTGAATTGAACTGTTTTAATAATATTAGTCGGTCCCTGTCCCTGGATCTGATACCCCCCGGATATAAACTTAATGGACCAGTTTTTATTTTCTTTTATTGCCCCCATCTTAGCTCTGCTGATATCACCAAGAAGCTCACGGGCAGCGCTTTTTAACATACTGTCTCCCCTTGAACCGATAAAATTGGGTATGGCAATCAATGATAAAATACCAACAATAGCAATAACTATCATCAGTTCTATCAGAGTAAAGCCTGATTTTGCCCCTTGAATTCTTTTAAAATAATATCTCATAAATTCTAATTTCCTTAAAAATTAAAAATAAATTTTAAGGAAATTTCATGCAATAAGCATGCAAGTTTTACAACTTTTTTATTAATATTGACTAACATTTTGAAACCCATAGCATTTCGGGGCAGAATAATTTGAAAAGAATAAAATTTTAAGGATTATATTGTAATAAAAAACAAAAACTATTAAAAATATTTATAGTATGGTATAAATATTTTTAATACTGATAATATTATATGGTCGACTTGATGCATTTTAGAACCCTTAAAATAAATATTGTGCTGAATATTGGGATATTGCTCATTGCAGGGATGCTTGTAACTGATTTTATTGTTACAAGTATTTTTAAAAAAGAATTGTTAAAAGCGGAATTTGCAAGAACTGAATTTATTATCGGGCATATTAAAGATAATATATCACATCTTGGTAATAATTCAGAGAAATATGATTATGTTCACAGATATTTATCAAACATTATTAAAGTATCTGATGTTTATTTAATTTATCTTGAAAATGGACATAGCACTCTTGCTATAAAAAATCCTGTGGTTTCCAATAATTACAAGAATAAAATTAAAGTTCATAAGATTAGACAATATTCTCTTCAGGCAATTGCTCAACACAGGCGGATCACACATTTTTTTGACAGCACCTGGAGTGTGTTTTTTAAAGACAGTAAATATCTTGTGATTTCCTATCCTGTTGATCATCACATGGGAATTAGTTTTATAATTGTTCTGGATCGTGTTTATTCTTCCCTTAGAGAAAAACAAAAGATAATTATGTTTTATATTTTGTTTAATACAGTTTTTCTTTGTTTTATCGGCATGATTAGGTTTTCAAATATAATAATAAAGCCCATTAAAAAGCTTACCGGTATTGTAGAGGGATATGATGGCAGTAATGATGCACTTTACATGCTTAATAGTGCTGATAATGAGTTTGGTCTTCTTTCAAGTTCTCTAAATTCAATGGTAAACAGGATATCAGATGATAAACAAAAACTTGAAAAGAATATAGAAAAGTTGGAAAAGACCCAGAAAGAAATGATCAGAGCTGAGAAAATGTCATCAATTGGTAAACTTTCAGCAGGCGTTGCCCATGAAATTGGTAACCCCATTGGAATTGTTCTTGGATATCTTGAATTGTTGAAACAGGAGAGTATTTCTGATGCGGACAAAAAGGATTTTATTAATAGATCGGAAGTCGAAATACAGCGCATAGACAAAATTATAAAACAATTGTTAAACCTTTCAAGAAGTTCACAAATAGAATATTTGCCAAATTCTGTCCATGATATTATCAAAGATGCAATTGATATTATAAAAATTCAGCCTTTTTTTTCCACAATCAGGTTTGAATTTGAACTGAATGCTGATGAGGATGTTGCAATGTTTGATAGTGATCAATTAAAGCAGGTCTTAATTAATCTTATTTTAAATGCTGCCGATGGTATCGGGTTTAAGAATTTCAATGGAGAACAAGGCATTGTTCAAGTTAAAACAATTAAAATTAAGAAAAATGATGTTTCGTTTATAGAAATTAAAATATCTGATAATGGCGTGGGAATTTCAAAACATGATCTTAATAAAATTTTTGATCCGTTTTTTACCACAAAGGAACCGGGTTTAGGAACAGGCTTAGGTCTTTGGATGTCATATATGATCATTGATGAGATAAATGGTTTTATAAGTGCTGAAAGTATTGAAGGCGAGGGTGCAACCTTTATAATTAAGCTGCCATTACATGAGGATGGAAAATGAGAACAATTTTAGTAATTGATGATGAAAAAAATATGTGCCATATGCTTAAAAAGATCCTTGAGAATGCAGGCTATAATGTTGATACTTCATTTAAAAGCAGTGAGGGACTGCAAAAGATTCTTCAATTTAAGTATGATTTTATCTTATGTGATATGAAAATGCCTGATATTGATGGTATAGGTATTTTAAAACAGATACAGAATATCATTAAAGACACTGTAATTATTATGATGTCTGCCTATGGCACCATTAATCTTGCAATTGAAGCTGTAAAACTTGGAGCTTTTGATTTTATTTCAAAACCATTTAAACCCGATGAGATTTTAATTGTTTTAGAAAAAGCTCTGGAAAAAATAGAGTTGAAAAAAGAGAATACTAAATTAAAAAAACAGATAAATGATATTGAAAATAAATACAAATTTGAAAATATTATTGCAAAAAGTAAAGAGATGCAATCAATCTTTAAACTTTTGCACAAAATTTCAGATTATAATACAACTGTATTAATCTCAGGCGAGAGTGGAACAGGCAAGGAATTAATTGCAAAAGCAATATATTTTAATTCCAATCGTAATAAAAAATCAATAATACCTGTAAATTGTGGTGGAATACCGGAAAATTTATTGGAAAGTGAATTGTTTGGCTATAAAAAAGGAGCATTTACAGGTGCTGATAAGGATAAAAAAGGGCTTTTTGAAGAGGCTGACAAGGGTATAATTTTTTTAGATGAAATCGGAGAAATGCCTCTTAGTCTGCAGGTCAAGCTGCTTAGAGTATTACAGGAGAATGAGATCCATCCATTAGGAGCCCCCAAGGCAAAAAAGATTGATGTGCGTATTCTTGCTGCAACATCAAAAGACCTGCAACATCAGGTGTCTTTAGGGGAATTCAGGGAAGATTTATTTTATAGATTGAATATAATGCCCATCAAATTACCGCCCTTAAGAAACAAACTCGAAGATATTCCTTTATTATGTAATTTTTTTATTAAAAGATATAATGAAAAATATAATAAAGATATACATGAGGTCTCTTCTAAAGGTTTGACAAAATTATTTAACTATCATTGGCCGGGAAATATCAGAGAACTTGAAAATACCATTGAAAGAGCAGTGATTTTGTCTGAAGATTCTGTTTTGGGCCCTGATATTTTACATATAGAGCAAGGTGCCCGAAAAAAAGGCAAAAGAGTGATAAATTATTCAGGGTTTTCATTAAAACAAGCTAAAAAGGACCTTGAGAAAACCATGATTTTAACAGCATTGGAAAAAACCAATGGCAACCGTACCCAGTCTTCAAAATTGCTTGAAATAAGTCATCCTTCACTCCTTGCAAAGATGAAACAATATAAAATTACTTAAGGTCATAAACTTTGTTTAATCCATATGCCTAATCTAAAAGTGCATCTATAAAAATTTTTGCATCAAAAGATTGAAGGTCTTCAATGCCTTCTCCTACTCCTATATATTTTATGGGAAGATTGAGTTTATTTGCAACGGCGCCAACTATACCTCCCTTTGCAGTGCCGTCAAGTTTGGTAATTGCAATGGATGTAAGATTAACAGCTTTGTGAAAAAGCTCTGCCTGGGACAAAGCATTTTGTCCTGTTGTTGCATCAAGTACCATGAGAATTTCATGGGGTGCTCCTGAAAGGCGTTTACCAATAGATCTTTTTATTTTTTTTAATTCTTCCATAAGGTTTTTCTGGGTATGCAGCCTTCCTGCCGTGTCAATAAGAACAAGGTCAGCTCCCCGTGCAGTGGCAGCTTCAACCGCATCAAAAGCAACAGCAGCAGGATCAGCTCCCTCTTTATGTTTTACAATAGAAGCAGAAGCACGATCAGCCCATATATCGAGCTGTTCAATTGCAGCAGCTCTAAAAGTATCAGAAGCACCTATTAAAACTGTTTCACCCATTTGCGTATGCTTCATTGCAATTTTTCCAAGGGTGGTTGTCTTGCCGGTTCCGTTTACTCCTACAACCATAACAACATGGGGTTTATGATCAGGTGTTTTATCAGTTTCCGTGCTTTTGGGGAAAAGTTTTAAAAGCTCTTTTTTTAAAATAATTTTAAGCTCATCAGCCTTTTTAAGTTTTTTAGAAACTTTAGACAGCTTTTCCATAATATTCATGGAATTTTCAACACCAAGATCCGAAGTAACCAACAATTCTTCGAGATCATCCATGAGTTGATCGGTTATATCATTATCCTTGGAAAAAAGATCACTTATATCAGTAGTTAAAATCTCTCTTGTTTTTGACAATCCTTTTTTTAGAGATGAAAAAAGTCCCAATGTATCTCTCCTGAAATATTAATTAATTTAAATTTTGTTTCTTTTTTACATTTTTATTGAAATATTATCAATATAATACCTTAGAAAATATTTCCCTGAATCAAATTATTGATTTAATCAATTTTCTATAATAGGTTTGTTGAGCTCAAAATTATAAATACAATATTGGAGGGCAGATAATTAAAATATTGAAACAGCAATGGTTTCTTGTGGGGCTTGTTTTTGTTTTCTGTAGTGTAATTCTTGACAGGACAGGTACAATATCCTTTGTGGGGAATTATTTAAAATCCCACCATGGTCCTGATATTGTAATATTTATTATATTTGTTATTTCAGGTATGATTGTTAATGTTAATGAAATCAAATCCGGAATTAAAGATATCCCTTCAACTGTCGTTGCTATTATTACCATATTAGTCATATCTCCCCTTGCAGCAGGTTTATTAAGTCTGTTTCCATTGGAAAAAGGATTGATAATCGGTCTTTTTATTGTTGCTGCCATGCCCACAACACTTTCATCAGGGGTTGTAATGACAGGGAAGGCAGGTGGTAATATTGCCCATGCACTGTTTATTACTATTTTTTCAAATTCAATATCAATTTTTTCTATACCTTTTGTATTGTCAATGCTTTTATCATTTTCTTTTAGAAGTCAGTATATTGCAATTGATCATATTGCCATAATGACAAGACTTTTTTTACTTGTAATGCTGCCTCTGACTATTGGACTGATTAATAAAAAATTTTTTATTAAAATGAAGGCTGATACAAAAATTAAAATGCAGGTCATAAATCAAATATTAGTGATTGGTATTGTTTTTATGGCGGCATCAAGTACTGCAGAAATGTTTAACAATAATATCAGTCAGATTTTTTTGATAGTTTTTTTTGTAAGCATTTTTCATGTCATATTGCTGTTATTTTCATTTTTTTCTACAAGGTTATTAAAAATAGGGAAGGGCAGGTTCGAAAGCGTTATATTTATGGGTTCCCAAAAGACGCTGCCCCTTGCAATAATAATTCAGCTTACATATTTTACTGATTATGATTCAGCACTCCTTGTTTGTGTTATACACCATTTTGTTCATCTGATGATTGACGGATATCTTTGTACAAGAATAAAATATAAAACAAGATAAAAGTGTTTTGTATTAAACACACTTTACTTTCTTTGTTTCTATCGTTAAAATTATAAAATAATAGGAATGGTTGATTGAATTTTTTAAGAAAATTATATGGTGGAAGCTATGACCAACATGGATAGCAAATATTATGAGCTCCAGGCAAGGATAGATAAACTTGAAAGTCAGAAGAGCACACTTTTAAAAGAGCTTGATGAGATTGAGGAACTTCAGGAAAAAACAGACAGGCTCTATAAAAAATATCTACCATTGATAATTGATTCGGTTGCAGACAGTGATTCCATGTTTTCCGATGTGTGCGGTGATCTTAGTATTGCTTTTAAGAAGGGGGCATCAATTGGAAAACTTGAATATATTTTCAGCAGGTTAAGAGATATCCTTTTAAAAGAAGAGGTTGAGGCTGTTCAGGGGAAAAAAGGCTGGCTGCCTTCTTTTGTTAAAAAATCTTCATCAAGCTTAATTGAGGACTTTAAAGAAGGTTATAATGAAGTTGTAAATAATTTAAAGTCAACCATGGGTAAGGAATATAATCAACGCCTTGATAAAATTACATCCAAGCTGAAAACATGTTCCACTTCAAATGATATCAATGAGATACGCACAATCCTTTTTGATCTGCTTCAGACATATATATCAGATACTGCCCAGGACAGAGAAAAAATTTCTGCTTTTGTTCAGGAAATTATTAAAGGAATTTTTGGTATTGAAGCAAGTCTTGCTGAATCCTATAAATATACCGGGAATATGATAAAATCAAATGATGGATTTGAATCAGCTGTTACAGCAGAACTTGGTGGTTTAAAAGAAAGCGCAGATGTTGCTAAAAACCTTGAGGATTTAAAAAAACAGATTGCCAAAAGACTTGCAGCCATAGATAATGCTTTAAAAGATAAAAAAGCAAAGGATCAGGCTTTAAAAAAAGGCGTAAGACAGACCTTTAATGCATTTAAAAAAGGTTTTATAAAGCTTAAAAAAGAACTTAACGAAGTTACTGAACAATCTAAAGAGCTTGAAGAAAAATTGTATCAGGATCAGCTTACAGGTGCCTATAACAGAAGGGCATATGATAAACGGGCAGCAGAAGAGATGGACAGGTTTCAAAGGTATGGAAATGTTTTTTCTCTCTTGCTTATTGATGCAGATAATTTTAAAAGAATAAATGATAATTATGGTCATGCCATTGGTGATAAATGTTTAAAAGAGATTATTAAAAGAACCATGGCATTGATGCGTAAGGTAGATATGCTTGCAAGATATGGCGGCGAGGAATTTACAATTATCATGCCGGAAACAGATAAAGAGGGTGCAAGGCAGGCTGCTGAAAAAATCAGGGAGAATATAGAAAAAATAGAATTTATATATAAAGAAGAAAAAGTTACAGTTACAGTCAGTATTGGTGTATCGGAAATTTCACAGGATGATAAGACCTTTGAGGCACTTTTTGAACGTGCGGATATTGCAGTTTATCAAGCAAAATCAAAGGGAAGAAATCAAGTGGTGGTAAATTAATATTTAGGAGTTAAATCAGGAGAGACTATGGATTCAAGTGTTAAAATTGATATTGAGACTTTGCTTAACCATTCACTAGCAGAAGAAGTGACATCTGATATTAATAAAGATGTCATAGAACGGAGAGCTTTTTCTCCAGGGAAAATAAGTATTTTTTCTCAAGGCTATACATCCCTTGAGGACCACCCGGAATATGAATTCAGTAATGATAAGGAAGCTGAAAAGGTTTTGCCTGATATAATAAATAACAATGTTCAAAAAATTATTTATGATCCCAAAAAAAATCAGAAAGATAAACTTTTTTTTAATAAGGCAAGAAATATTGGCATTGTTTTTTCAGGAGGACCTGCTCCAGGGGGGCATAATGTTATTGCAGGAATATTTGATGAGGCAAAACGAGTAAACCCTGATTCGAAAATTTTAGGATTTATTCTTGGACCCGATGGAATCCTTGAAGGAAATTATATAGAGATTACAGAAAGCCTTGTTGATGCCCATAGAAATATGGGTGGATTTTCAATGATTAAAACAGGACGAACCAAAATAGATTCCAAAGAGAAAATTGCTCTTTCAAAAAAAGTGTGCACAGACCTTAACCTTGATGCTTTAGTTATTATTGGAGGGGATGATTCCAACACAAATGCAGCATTTCTTGCCCAGGAATTTAAAAGTTCAGGTATACAGGTAATAGGAGTGCCTAAGACGATTGATGGTGATATCCAGGTCAAAACAGATCATGGAGAGGTATTAAGTGCTATTTCTTTTGGGTTTCACACTGCTGCCAGAGGATTTTCTCAAAATATCAGTAACCTGACCAATGATGCAAGTTCTGATGTGAAATACTGGCATATATGCAAAGTAATGGGAAGGGTTGCAAGCCACCTGGCATTGGAAAGTGCGCTTCAGACCCATGCTAATTTAACTTTTATCGGCGAAGAACTTGCAGATTATGTTGATACTGAGAGACTTAAGGAGGCTCAAAAAAAGGGAGAAATAGATTATACAGCATTTGGTATAACATTACGTCATTTATCCAGGGTTATTTGTGAAGCAATAGTAAAAAGAGCTGCCTGGGGCAAAAATTATGGTGTAATGATCCTGCCTGAAGGAGTTTTAGAGTTCATTAATGAAATTCAGATATTTATCATTAAGCTCAGTAAGATAATAGCAGATTATAATAATATCCATGATGTGGATTTTCATTCTTCATTCCCTGGTTTAAATGAAAAACTCGATTATTTAAAACGGCTTACAATAGGAATGAAACAAGAGAACGAAATTGCCATATGGAATTTAAGGGATGATGAGCTTTTTAATCAATTACCTACTTTTTTTCAAGAAGGATTGTTAATTGAAAGAGATACCCATGGTAATTTTCAATTTTCTTTAGTCAAGACCGAGAAAATTATCATAGATATGGTAAAAGAATACCTTGATATGCTCATAGAAAAAGGTGACTATAAAGTTGGAATTGAGGAGGAATATTTTAGATTAACTTTAAAACAGGCTGGTCTTAAACCTGATATCTTTGGTAAAGTTTTGTTTAGAAATTATAAGGAAAACCAATTTCTTCTTGTAAAAAAATCCATTATTTCCAAAAAGACTTTAAAACAAATGCTTATTAATGAACAATTGCTTGGTGAAAATGAAGAAGTACCAGAAGCTGTTATGCAGATTTTTAATAAATCCGTACCAAAATTTAAAACCCAGCTTCATTTTTATGGCTATGACGGTCGGGGCAGTGATCCTACACTCTTTGATTGTAACTTTGGGTACAGCCTTGGCATGACAGCATTCAGTCTCATTGCCAATGGGGCAACAGGACAAATGGCTGCCATAAAAAATCTTGAACATGATTTTGACAAATGGGAGCCTTTTGGGATTCCTATTGCAAAACTCATGCATTTGGAAGAACGCAAAGGAAGGCTTGCTCTTGTAATTGAAAGGGCAGTTGTAGATACAAATTCAAATGCCTTTAGAGTTTTTAAAGCATTGCGGGGGGATTGGCTTGCAGCTGATTCCGGAAAAGACAGGTTCAGAAGACCAGGCCCTGTCCGCTTTACAGGTAAAAGCGAAGAAGATCGCCCAATAACACTTACATTAAATTCAATAGCCCAATAATTTTATAATTTTTTTATTGATTAAATTTATTTTTATTTGAAATAGTTCTTGCCATTTAATTTCTATGTGTTAAACCTATCTCAATAGTTATATTGTTAGTTTCAATTTCAATAGAATTAAAGTCAGATAATTGGGATTGAAAATAAATTAATTAACCTGGATAATTTGGAAACAATAGAATATATTATCCTTTATTCTGGGTACAAACTACTAAACTAAGGGGGATTTAGTATTATGAGAAGAAATTTTTGTTCGATCAGTATTTTAGCGGTTCTTGTTATCATGTTATCATTTATTGGATGTGGACAACAAAAATCCGAGACAAAAAAGGAAGTTAATGCACAACTTCAACTTGCACAGAGCTCTACTCTTGAGAAAATTCAAAAAAGCGGTGAGTTAAGAGTCGGTTTTGAGTCTGGCTATCTTCCCTTTGAAATGACAAGCAAGAGTGGCGATTTCATGGGTTTTGATATTGACATGGCTAAAGAAATGGCAAAAGCCATGGGCGTTAAATTTGTTCCTGTCAATACAGCATGGGATGGTATTATTCCTGCATTAATTACTGGTAAATTTGATATTATTTGTAGTGGAATGACAATTACCCAACAGCGTAATCTTGCAATCAGTTTTGCAAATCCATATATTATTGTTGGTCAGACTATCCTGCTTAGAAAAGGTCTTGAAGGACAGGTTAAATCCTATGAAGATCTCAATGATCCTAAATATACTGTAACTTCCAAGCTTGGCACCACAGGTGAACAGGCAATTAAAAGATTAATACCTAAAGCCAAGTATAAATCATACGAATCTGAAAGTGAAGCTGCCCTTGAAGTATTAAACAACAAAGCAGATGCACTTGTTTATGATCTTCCTTTTTGTGTAACTTTTATGGCACAACAGGGTAATGGAAATCTTATATTCCTTGATAAACCATTTACTTTTGAGCCTTTGGCATGGGGTATTAAAAAAGGCGATCCTGATTTCTTAAATTGGTTGAATAACTTCTTAAGACAAATGAAGAACGACGGTCGTTATGATACTATTTATAGTAAATGGATCACAAGCACAGACTGGATTGACCGTATGGCAAAATCCTAGAATAAAGAATGTGATTTGACTTTCTGAGCCGGCAGAATTTGTTCTGCCGGCTTTTTGTAAAAAGTAATAAAGTATTAATTAATAAAAATGGATATTATTTTTCATGAAAACTAGTTCTGGTCTTAACAGGATTAACCCTTTAACTTATAATCTCAGCCTGGCAGGCTTTTTTGTCCTGGTAGTTGTGCTTATAGGTTTATTTTTGTTTGCTACAAAACAAATTGATTATACCTGGCGCTGGTACAAGATGCCTGGATATTTTTACAGCGATAAGACTTATGATGTTAATGTTGAGATAGATGGTATAGTAGAAAATATTACAAGTAATAAAGATCAAATTTCAATACTTGTAAAAGGAAAAAAATCCTCAGAAACCTATGCAATGCCACAAAGTGGCAAAATACTTATCAGTAAAGGTGATACAGTTTATTCAGGTGATACTCTGGGTGAATACAAAGAGTGGCACCTTGGATTATTGGGCACAGGTATTCTTATAACACTCAAGGTAAGTATTTATTCCAGTATAATTGGAATAATTATAGGTATAATTGGCGGGATAGCACGTATTTCTTCCAACCCTGCTTTGAAATGGGCTTCAATAGTATATATTGAATTGATTCGTGGCTCACCTCTTTTGGTTCAAATATTTATCTGGTATTTTGTTTTTGCAACAATTATTAATGGAATGTTGATGCATGCAGGATTCCATGAAATATCAGCCATGTGGTATGGCATTGCAGCACTTTCTACTTTTGCAGGCGCCTATGTCACGGAAATAGTCAGATCCGGGATTGAATCAATCAATATTGGTCAGATCGAGGCATCCCGTTCTTTAGGTATGACTTCGGCTCAATGTATGTACTATATTGTTTTACCCCAGGCTATTCGTAGAATACTTCCTCCTCTTGCAGGGCAGTTTATTACTCTTATAAAAGATTCTTCTCTTTTAGGTATTATTGCAGTCAGAGAGTTAACAAAAGCAACAAGAGAGGGTATTACAACAAGTCTTCAACCCTATGAGTTCTGGTTTGTCTGTGCAATTTTATATCTGGTACTTACTTTTACACTCTCCATGTGTGTTCAATATCTTGAAAGGAGAATGCAAACTCCATGATTATAACAAGAAATATATATAAAACATTCTATGGCGATAATGGTGAAGAGGTCCATGCTCTTGTGGATGTATCCACAGAAATTCAGCAGGGAGAGGTCGTTGTTGTTATTGGTCCGTCAGGCTCAGGGAAAAGTACATTTTTAAGATGCCTGAATCATCTTGAAGTTGCTACTAAAGGAGAGATATTGATTGATGGAGTTGATATCCTTGACCGTAAAACAGATATAAATAAAATTCGTGAAGAAGTGGGTATGGTTTTTCAATCGTTTAATCTTTTTCCACATAAAACAGTCATAGAAAATGTAAACCTTGCCCAGAGAATAGTCAGAAAAAAGTCAAAAAGCGATGCAAAAAAGAAAAGCATGGAGTTGCTTAATAAAGTTGGCATTGCAGAAAAAGCCAATGTATTTCCGGCTCAACTTTCAGGTGGGCAGCAGCAGCGTGTAGCAATAGCAAGGGCGCTTGCAATGCATCCGAAAATTATGCTTTTTGATGAGCCGACATCAGCACTTGATCCTGAGATGATCGGGGAAGTTCTTGATGTTATGAAATCCCTTGCAAAAGAAGGTATGACCATGGTTGTTGTCACCCATGAAATGGGTTTTGCAAAGGAAGTTGCAAACCGTGTGATTTTTATGGACCAGGGAGCTATTGTAGAAGTTGGCACGCCTGAACATTTTTTTGAGAATCCAACCCATGATCGTACTAAATTATTTTTAAGTCAGATTCTTTAAACAAACAGATATATAAAAAGATGGTGCAATATTGTGTTCAACATTATTGCACCATCTTTATTGCGCCATCTTTATTGCGCCATTGCGCTGTCTTTATGCGCTGTTTTTATTTTGATAAAAATTAAGCTTTTTTTGATTTTATGGGCTGATAAGTACACAGGGGTTCTTCTGCAAGGTATGAGCCAGTTGCCTCATAAGCTCTAGCCCTGCATCCGCCGCAGACATTGGTAAATTCACATATACCGCATTTGCCTTCAAGGTTTGAAAAATTTCTTAATTTTTTGAACACCTCGGAGTTTTTCCATATTTCATCAAAGCTTTGTCTGGTTACATCACCGCAATCAACATCAAGAAATCCGCAGGTTTGTACTCTGCCCACATGGGAAACAAAACAAAAACCTGTTCCTGCAAGACATCCCCTTGTTACAGCATCAAGACCATGGGTTTCAAAAGTCACTTTTTTCCCATCTTGTTTTGCTCGCTGGCGCAGAATCCTATAATAATGGGGTGCGCATGTTGCTTTTAATTGCAGCTTGGTTTTATCTCTCTGGTCATAGAACCAGTTTAAAGTTTTTTCATATTGTTTTGCATCAATACCTGAATCAATAATATATTTGCCTCGACCCGTAGGCACTAAAAGGAATATATGATGGGCAACAGCACCAAGATCCTCGGCAAGTTTAAGGATTTTTGGGATTTGTTCAAGATTTGTTTTTGTGATTGTTGTGTTGATTTGAAAATCAATGCCCGCCTGTTTGGCAATTTCAATGCCGTTTAAGGATTGTTCAAAGGCATTTTTGAGTCCTCTGAAATCATCATGGGTTTGTGGTGTTGACCCGTCTAAACTGACACTTATTCTTTTTATGCCTGATTCTTTCATCTTTTGAGCATTTTCTTTGGTGATTAAGGTGCCATTGGGTGCCATTACCATTCTTAAACCAATTTTGGTGCCATAACTTGCTATATCAAATATATCATTCCTTAAAAGAGGTTCTCCGCCGGTTAGGATTATGATGGGTTGTCCGGTTTTTCTTATTTCATCTAAAAGTTTGAAACTTGCTTTTGTATCAAGCTCATTTTCATAAGGGTGATCTTCGGCAACTGCTCGGCAATGCTTACAGGAAAGATTACATCTTCTGGTAACTTCCCAGGCAACAAGACGAAGTGTATTGGGTTTTGGTTTTGCATGGGGAGGGTTGCCATGGGGAGGGTCGCCAATAGGATGATTCATATTATTTTAACTCCAGCATAGATAAATTAGTTATTTAATTGTTTTGCAACTTCAATGGCAGAGTATGTTAAAATTATATCTGCACCGGCTCTTTTGATTGAAAGCAGAACTTCCATGATGATTTCATTGGCATTTACCCAGCCCATCATTTCTCCTGCTTTCATGATCGAATATTCACCGCTGACATTATAAGCAGCAATGGGCAAATCAATTTCTTCTTTTAAGCGGTAAATAATATCAAGGTATGAAAGAGCAGGCTTAACCATAATAATATCAGCGCCTTCTTCAATATCCATGGTCGCTTCCCTGATTGCTTCAAGGGAATTTGCAGGGTCCATCTGGTATGTTTTTCTGTCTCCGAATTGAGGAGCTGACTCAGCAGCCTGCCTAAAGGGACCATAAAAAGCAGAAGAATATTTAACTGCATAGGACATTATGGGAATATTGGAAAGACCTTCTTCATCAAGGGTCTGTCTGATTTCACCGACTCTGCCGTCCATCATATCAGAAGGAGCAACCATGTCAGCTCCTGCCTTTGCATGGGAAAGGGCAGTTTTTGCAAGGAGATCAAGGGAGGCATCATTATCAACAATACCTTTGTCAATAATACCGCAATGACCATGATCCGTATACCCGCAAAGGCATACATCTGTTATTACTATCATATCCGGTATTTTATCTTTCACAGCCTTGACAGCTTTCTGGACAATCCCGTCACTGGCATAGGCTCTTGTGGCAAGAGGATCTTTTTTATCAGGAATACCAAATAGTATAATTGCAAGAATGCCGACATCATAAGCTGATTGAGCTGTTTTAACAATATTATCACAGGAAAGTTGAAAGTGCCCCGGCATTGATTCAATGGGTTTTTTGATTGATTTTCCTTCCACTGCAAAAAGTGGCAGAATAAGATCATCGCTTGAAAGTTTTGTTTCTCTGATTATTTTTCTTAAATTTTTTGACGCTCTTAATCTTCTTGGTCTATAGTCAGGAAAAAGCATCAGGCATTCTCCTTTTTTATTTCTTCATCTGTAAGATAACATGCAGGATCAGAATCCCATGGATCACCTTTGACAGATTCAGCTCTTGCCCTGAAATTCCCGGCACAGATATCAAGCCATTTACATTGAGCGCATCTTCCTTTTACATATTTCTTTTTTTCTTTCATTTTCATTAAAAATTCATTGGAAGAATCTGTCCAGATTTCAGAAAACGGTTTTGATTTGATATTGCCTAAACTCTTTTCTCTCCAGAATTGATCCGGGTAAACTTCGCCATCCCAGCTTATGCAGCCTATACCACGACCGGAATTGTTGCCTTCATTCATTTCAAGCAGTTCAAGTACTTCTGCAGCTCTTTTGGGATCTTCCTGTTTGAGCTTTAAGTATAAATATGGACCATCTGCATGGTTATCAACCGTAAGAATTTCTTTGGGTTTACCCTGGTCATGAAGTTCTTTTGTTTTTTCCATGATTAAATCAAGGGTTTTTCTGGTTTCTTCATGGGAAAGATCTTCTTTTGCAATTTCAGACCCGCGCCCTGAGTAAACAAGATGATAAAAGCATGCTCTCGGGATATTCATCTTGTCTAAAATATCAAATATTCCAGGAATATCATCAACATTTCTTTTGTTTATGGTAAATCTCAAGCCAACTTTGATACCGGCAGCCTGACAGTTTTTTACAGCTTCCATTGCCTTTTTATAAGCATTGTTTACGCCCCTGAATTTGTTATGGGTCGCTTCAAGTCCGTCAATGCTTATTCCAACATAGGAAAGCCCAATTTTTTTAAGGGTTTGAGCTTTTTCTTTAGTGATTAATGTGCCATTTGTTGAGATAACGGCTCTCATGCCTTTTTTAACAGCATATTCAGCATATTCAACAAGGCGGGGATGGATAAGAGGTTCTCCTCCTGAAAACAAAAGGACTGGTACACCAAAATCAGCTAAGTCATCTATCATTTTTAATGATTGTTCATGGCTAAGCTCATTATCATAGTCTTTATCTTCAGATTGTGCATAGCAATGCACACATTTTAAATTACACCTTCTTGTCATATTCCAGACAATAACAGGCTTTTTATCCTTTGAAAACTGCAAAAGGTGCGAGGGAAGCTGGTTTGATAATCTTGAATATCGAAGAGTATCAGATGGCTCAACAGTATCACAATAAAGTTTTGAAATTCCAATCATAATTTTTAAGGGATCTCTTTTTTTATAAGGTTATTAAGATATATTTCATGGTTATTCAGGGCATCCTCAGTTAAAAAGAATCTTCTTTTTCCGGTTTTTTCCCTGACAAGGCATAATCCATCATAAAATTTTTCATAAATCTGTGCAATGATTTCTTCACTGTCAGCTTCAGAGTTTATGAATTGTTCAATAATAAAATCAACAGCATCTTCTTCAAAAATAATATTAAGATCAAAACTGTTAAATATATCAGCTTCAATCTGTTTTACCTTTTCATGGAAAGATTTCACTTTATCAACAGCATCACCTATTTCACAGATATTACTGCAAAAATATTTTGCCACAAGTTCAGATCTGTATTTCGATAAAGTAAGCCCGTGTTTTAAAGATAAATTTTTCCAATTATCAATAATATATTCTGTTATATAATTTTCATAGGAGGCTTTTGTTTTTGAAAATATTTTTTCTAATCTGTCTTTAGTGGCTTTACTGGCACCTGATTCTGTAGACAGTATATCTTTTAATGATTTTTCAGGATTTTCCAGCAATTTTTCAGTAATTGCAAGCTGTTTAATATTGGTGGAAGGAAGTTTTTCTTCAAAGTTTAAGAGAGCATCTTCTACAACACTTACAAGTCCACGGGCTCCGGTGTTCTCACGGTGAGCTTTTTTTGCAAGTATTTTCAACGCTTTATCATTAAACACAAGATGAATACCATAGGATGCAAAATCAAGGCGTTTCCCTAAGATGACAGGATTGTTTGGCATTTTTAAGATTGCAAAAAGATCATCTTCAGAAAGTGTTTCAAGTATGCATCTGATTGGGAGCCTGCCAATAAATTCCGATTCAAATCCAAATTTTACAAGATCTTCGGCTTTTACTTTTTTAAAGACTTCAGTATCAAGTTTGTTTTTTATGAGATCTGCACCAAACCCAATGGGGTTTTTTGAAATTCTTTCTTTAATAACTTCAGTAAGCTCTGCAAATGCACCACTTACAATAAAAAGTATATTGCCAGTGTTGACCTGTTTTTTATCACGTTTGCCTGTTTTCTGGAATCTGTCAAGTTCCTGCATCATGGAAACCGGATCATGGGGCACCTTAAGATCTACATCGGTTTCTTCCATTGGTTTTAATAGTGCTCTCTGGACTCCGGTACGTGAAACCTGTGAGCCTATTACATTGCTGCTGGCAGCTATCTTATCAATTTCATCAATATAAATAATTCCGCATTGTGCAAGTTCAATATCATTGTCAGCTTCTTTTACAAGGTCGCGTACAAGATCTTCAACATCTCCGCCAACATACCCTGTTTCAGAAAATTTTGTTGCATCAGCTTTGACAAAAGGCACTCCTAATTTTTTTGCAATCAGCTTTATAATATAGGTTTTCCCAATACCTGTCGGACCAAGCATAAGAATATTTGATTTTATATTGCCGGTAATCTGGGAATAAAATTCTTTATTCTCTTCAGTATATTTTATTCTATTAAAATGAGTGCATATTTTTGTTGAAAGCACTGATTTGGCTTTGTCCTGCTTAATCACATACTGGTCAAGGTATGAGATCAGCTCTTTGGGTTTAATATCAAAGTTTATCAGCTTTTTTTTGGTTGGGGTCTCGTTGGCAGTGTTTTTGCCGTCCTTATTGGTTTCAAGATTCAGGGGCGGGGAGACAATTTTAACATTTCCGCCAAATTTTTTATTTAAAAATTCGCCTAATTCTTTTTCGATTTTTTTAGGATCAGGTAGATTGTTCTCATTTAATTCATTCATGGTAATAATTATAAGACTTATAAGTTTTAATTCAAGATTGATCGGAAATTTTTTTTTCTTTTGCTGTAAATAACATACAGGGTTTGCCGGATGTTTTCAAGACCAGGGCAGATGGCAGCTGTTTTCCTTTAAAATTCATGGCGCGGCATCCATAAGGATGTTTTGTTTCCCAGGTAATAAAAAAATGCCGGCATTTATGACATCTGATGTTCTTATTGGTACTCATAATACTGTTTAATAATTATTTTAATGTTTAAAGCTTCTCTGGGAAGTATAAACCATTGTGGCATTATGTTCATTACAGGCTTCAATGGATTGATAATCATTTAATGATCCCCCCGGTTGAATAACTGCTTTTACCCCCTGGTCAAGTCCCACATCAATACCATCTCTAAAAGGGAAAAAAGCATCACTGACCATTGTGGAATTAATCAATCCCCCTTTTTCATTTTTTACATCATTTTCTATTTCATCTTTTTTGTCCTGATCATTGAGAAGAGCAAGAGGGGTGTTGTATCTCTCAAAAGAGTAGCGGTCCATAAGTTTTCTATATGCTTTATCAACAGCTATCTCAGCGACTCCAACTCGATCTTGCTCGCCTGTTCCTATGCCCACGGTAACATTGTCTTTAACATAGATAACAGAGTTTGAAGAGACTCCTGATTCTATAAGCCATCCAAAGATCATGTCTTCGTATTCGTTTTTTTCAGGTTTTCGGGCGATTTCATAACTTTTACCATTATGCTCTGTTTTAGCGATTTGAAGACCTTCTTTGGAGATAGTTTCAGGTGAAAATGACCACTGGGCTATAATACCACCATCAATAAGAGCTTTAAATTCCGGGACTCTTTCTCCAACAAAATTGTTGAGTTTATCAATATTATTGATTCTGATTACTCTTAAATTTTTCTTTTTTTCCAGAATTTCAAAAGCACCTTCTTCAAATTCAGGAGCTACAACTACCTCGGCATATTGATTGGCAATTGCTTCTGCAGTGGCTTTGTCAAGGGATCTGTTAAGGGCAATGCATCCACCAAAGGCTGCAATCCTGTCTGCCATATATGCTTTTGAATATGCCTGCTCAAGGGAATTATCTCTTGCAACTCCACAAGGGTTATTATGTTTTACAATTACAGCGCAGGGCATTGATTTGAAATATCTCAGGATATTTAAGGCATTATCAGCATCAGTCAGATTTGTTTTGCCCGGATGCTTGCCAGATTGCAAGAGTTCTATATCAGAGACAAGATATTTACCAGGGCTTATTGTCTTAGTATCACCTAAAATAAGGTTTCCATTTACAGGTCTATATAGAGCCGCCTCCTGTCCTGGATTTTCACCATATCTTAATCCTTTTTCAACATCATCAATCACCCATGTGACTTTTTCATAAAACAGGGTTTGTTTTTTATCTTTATCAATAAAGGATATTTCCATTTTAGGTGTAAAATGATCATCCATGATAGTTTTATACATTTTTTTAATATCAGTATTCATTCTTCTTCTCCATATTTTATTATCTTTAATAAATAATATATACGCTATTCATAGTCAACAAAATAAAGGCAGCAGCAGTAATGCCATTTATTTTTTTATAATAAATAAACTTACAACATTTTATTCCAAGGTTTTGGATGGGGAAGATTATATAAAAAAGAGCTGTGGACAAATCAAATTGTACACAGCTCTTATAAATATTATGGTGCCGAAGGGGAGATTTGAACTCCCACGGGTTGCCCCACACGCCCCTCAAGCGTGCGTGTCTACCTATTCCACCACTTCGGCAGACATTTATTCTGCTTTTTTAGTATCAGGAACTGTCTGTTCTACTGCCGGCTGATTATCAATCATTACTGATTTTGTTTTTTTATGCACAGACATATAAGCAAGAGTCAAAGATGTTACCATAAAAACAATTGCAACGCCTGTAGTGATTTTAGTAAGGATTGTTGCAGGTCCTGTTGGACCAAACATTGCCTGACTGCCTCCACCGCCAAAAGATGCTCCCATGGAAGCTCCTTTACCGCCCTGGAGAAGAACTATTAATACCAGAATAATACAAACTATTACGTGTAGTGCTAAAATTATTGAAGCCATAATTTAGTTTTTTTTAACTTTCAAAACCTATTATTTTAATAAATTTTTCAGGATCAAGACTTGCACCGCCAACCAGTGCACCGTCTACATCTTCCAACGCCATCAGCTCATTAACATTTTCAGGTTTAACTGATCCGCCATATAATATCCTGATGTTTTCGGCAAAATCATCTGAAAATAGTTGAGCCATTAATGATCGCAAATATTTATGCACCTCATTAACCTGATCAACACTTGCTGTTTTGCCAGTTCCGATTGCCCATATTGGTTCATAAGCAAGAACCAATGTTGAAAGGTCTTCAGAATCCAAATCTTTTAACCCATTTTTAACCTGTTTGTCAAGTACTGAAAAGGTATTATTTTCATCTCGATCTTTTTCACTTTCACCAATACACATCACAGGGATCAGGGCTGCTTGAGTTGCAGCTTTGATTTTTTTGGCTATGGCATCATCTGTTTCACCAAAAAATTGTCGTCGTTCTGAATGACCTATTATAACATATTCAGCTTTAGCATCTTTTATCATATCAGCTGATACTTCACCTGTATATGCCCCTTGTTTTTCATGATGCATATTCTGGGCACCTATTTTGACATTAGTGCCAATGAGTTTTTCAGCAACTAAAGGTAAAGATAGATAAGTTGGAGCTATCATAATATCAACTGAATTAATATCTTTTGAAAGCCGGGCAAGCTTTTCAGCTGTTTTAACAGCTTTTGAGCCAGTCTTATACATTTTCCAATTGCCTGCAATTAAAGGAGTTCTTTTCATGTTAGATCCTTATAAAGATTTGCCAACCATTGCTGCAAGATCAACCATTCTTGCAGAGTACCCTGCCTCATTGTCATACCATGAATAGATTTTTACAAGATTATCTATAACATCAGTACAATCTGCATCGACAATAGATGAAAGGGGATTACCATTGAAATCTGTGGAAACAAGTGGCAACTCGGAAAAACCTAATATACCGGAAAGTTCATTTTCAGATGCATTTTTAAGCGCATTGTTCACATCCTGTTTTGTAAGCCCGTTTTTATTAACCACAGCAACAAGGTCTACTAAAGACACATTCGGGGTAGGAACCCTCACGGAAAGTCCATTGAGTTTACCCTTAAGATCAGGTAGAACAAGACCAACTGCTTTTGCAGCTCCTGTAGTTGTTGGAATCATGGAAAGTGCGGCTGCTCTTGCACGCCTTAAGTCTTTATGGGGGAAATCAAGTATTCTCTGGTCTCCGGTATATGCGTGTACTGTTGTGATCATTCCGCATTTAATTTCAAATTTTTCGTGGAGAACTTTTGCAACAGGTGCAAGACAATTTGTTGTACATGAAGCATTGGAAATTATGTGGTGTGAATCAGGATCATATTTTTCATCATTGACACCCAATACTATTGTTATATCAGGTTCAGTCGCAGGAGCCGAAATAATTACTTTTTTTGCTCCTCCCTTTATATGTTTGGATGCACTTTCTTTATCTCTGAAAATACCTGTGCATTCTGCAACAATGTCAACATTGGCATCTTTCCAGGAAATGTTTGCAGGGTCCCTTTCAGCAGATATATTAATAGTTTTTCCATCAACACTTATGCTTCCATCAGCACTTGAAACAGGCAGGTTAAGTTGACCATGCACTGAATCATATTTCAGAAGATGGGCAATTGTCTTAGTATCTGTAAGATCATTTATTGCAACGACCTCTATATCCGGGTGGTTTAAAGATGCTCTAAAAACGAGTCGTCCAATTCTGCCAAAACCATTTATTCCAAGTTTAATACTCATTTTATTACTCCTTTATTTATGGTTGATTTAGATTACCCTCTTGTTTTGCCATTTAGTATACCGCTTGCAAGGGAAATACTTTTTCTGCCGTGTTCAACAAGACTTAAAACCAATTCTTTTAGCGGAATTGATTTGTCTCTTATTGTAACAGCTTTTAAAAGTAAGGGCAGATTTAATCCTGAGATAACTTCCACCACACCTTCTTCTAAGAAAGAGTAACTCAAATTAGATGGTGTCCCCCCAAACATATCAGTAAAAACAATAACGCCTTTGTCCGATTTGACTTTATTGATCCCCTGTTTTATTTTTTTTCTCAACGCTTCAGGATCTTCGTTTGCAATAACTGAGATAGATAAAGCATTGTCAATTTTTTTATCTAAAATAAATTCAATTGTTTCTAAAAGAATTTTTCCAAAGTTACCATGGGTAATAGTTACTATCCCTGTCATATTATTTTTATATCCCTGTCTATATCTCTATGTATTAAGCCTGGTTTAAGCTTGTTTGAATTAATGTGTTCAAACAATTCTCTTGCAATAACCACGCTTCTATGTCTGCCTCCGGTACATCCTACAGCGATTGTTAAATAAGCTTTATTTTCTTTTCTGTAAAGGGGTAAAAGAAAATCAAGCAGGTCAAAGTATTTTTTAAGGAATGTTTTTGTCTCATCACAGGATAAAACAAAATTTTTCACTTCTAAAGATTCTCCATCCTGATTTTTTAAATCTGGTACAAAAAAAGGATTAGATAAAAATCTCATGTCAATTATCATGTCAGCGTCATGGGGGATACCATATTTAAATCCAAACGAAATAATATTTATTTTCATCAGGCTATTATTTTTTATTCCGGAGTGAATTATATCAAGAATTTTTGATTTCAGCTGATGGACATTAAAATTGCTTGTATCAATTATTATGTCTGAGCTTTTTTCAAGAGAGAGCATTATGGCTTTTTCGGTTCTGATACTCTCCATAAGGCTTTTATTATGACTCATGGGGTGATGACGTCGTGTCTGGCTGAAACGGTTAAGAAGAGTATCTTCATCAGCTTTAAGAAATATGGTCTTGGGAAAAAGATCTTTAGATTCCAAAAGGCTTATCCCTGAAGAATAATTAGGTAAAAAATTTCTGGCTCGCACATCCATTACAAAGACAAATCCCTTGATTTCCGGATCTTCTTTTACCGGAAGATCAAAAAGTTTGGGAACAAGTTCCATTGGCATATTATCAACACAATAGAAGCCTGCATCTTCAAATGCGCTTATTGCCGTACTTTTACCAGAACCAGACAGCCCTGTTATGATAAAAATTTTTTGATTTTTCATCTAAAAATCTTCATCAGCTTCCTGGATAATTTCTAAAATTTCTTCTGTTGATTCAGCATTGCTCAAATTTGTTTTGAACTGTTTGTTTTTTAGAAGTTTTGAAATTTGTGCCAGAACTCTAAGATGCCCTCCTGTTGAGTTTTCAGGAGTTAACAAAAGAAAGAAAATAAATACCGGATTATCATCTATGGCATCATATTCTATCCCCTGTTTGCTTGATCCAAAACCCATAACGATTGAATCAATTGAACTGAGCCTGCCATGGGGAATTGCAATGCCATCCCCTATGCCGGTACTGCCTAATTGTTCACGTTCAAGTAAAACCCTTGCAATCTCAGCAGTATCAGCAGCTGTAGTCTCGGCAACAGCCCTGGCAAGCTCGTCAATAACTCCTTTTTTATCCCTTGAATCCATATTGGGGATTATTCTTTCCGGAGAAAGAAAATCTAAAATTTTCATGAATTAAACATCCTTAAATACTTTACCTAAACGGGCTGTATTACTCCCATTTGTCCATTTTTCCTTTTATAGATAACATTTAAACGCTCTGTACGGGCATTGTTAAAAACAAAAAAATTATTTTTTTTTGATCCTAAAATAACAGCAGCATCGTCAATATCCATTGGCTTTGTGTCAACTTTTTCTATGATGATATTATCATTCATATTTGCGTCGGGATAGTCATTTTCTTGTGCGTATCCCAGATCATTTTTAATACTTTTTTTATTACCTGACATATGGCGTTTTGTTTTTTCTTTATTTTTTTTGATCTGCACTTTTAATTTATCCATCAGCATGTCAACTGAGGAATAAAGACTTTCAGATTCTTCTTTTACATGAATTTTTAATTTATCACAAACAAGTGTTATCTCGGCAATATGTCTGATTTTTTCAACCGAGAGTACAATATTTGCCTCTGCAGGGTTATCCAGCATCTTGTCAAAACGGCTAAGTTTTTTTTGGATGTAGGCTTTTAATGAATCGGAAGGGTCAATTTTCTTAAAAGTTACTGTAGTTTGCATAATACCTCCCTAAAGTTGTTTACGTTTATTTGATGGAAGAATTTTAAGCATCTTCCTGTACTTTGCAACAGTTCTTCTTGCAATATTAACATTAGCATCTTTTAGAACAATTGCAATTTTTTCATCGCTTAAAGGGTGATTTGGATCCTCGTTTTTAACAAGGAGTTTGATTTTTTCTTTTACACTCTCAGAAGCAAGTTCCCCACCTCCTGATTGTCGTTTTATGGCACTATTAAAAAAATATTTTAATTCAAATAATCCCTGGGGAGTATAGGTATATTTATTTGTTGTAACTCTGCTGATTGTGGATTCATGCATTTCAATGTCCTGGGCAATATCCTTTAATATCAAAGGTTTTAAATATGCAATGCCCTTATCGAAAAATTCCTGCTGGAATTTAATTATACTTTCCATGACAAGATAAATTGTTTTTTGACGTTGATGTATACTTTTTATTAACCAGGATGCTGATTGCATTTTTTCGTTCAAATAATTTTTTGCATCTTTAGGTAATTTTTTATTTTTGGATATGGCATCTTTATAAAACCTGTTGATCTGCAGTTTTGGAAGACCATCATCATTTAAAACAATTTTATATCCGTCTTCATGTTTATAAACAAAAATATCAGGAATAATATATGATGATTCATCAGGAGCAAAAATTCTGCCTGGTTTAGGTTCAAGGTATTGTATGACTTTAACAGCAGCTCTTATATCATCGTGGGATATTTTTAAATCTTTTGCAATGGCTTTAATATTTCTGTTTTCCAGATTTTTTAAATGATCGGTTATGATTTTTTTTATGATAATATTTTCTATCCCAAGATGGTTTATCTGGATTAATAGACATTCGCCTATATCCCTTGCACAGACACCAGACGGGTCAAAATTCTGTAATGTTTTTAAAGTTTTTTCAACTTGTTCTATATCAAAATTTCCATTTTTAGCTATTTCTTCAGTACTGGATCGCAAGTATCCATCTTTATCAATATTCCCAATGATTAAAAAACCTATTTCTTCTTCTACCTTATGAAGCCCGGAAAGCATTAACTGCCAGCGTAAATGTTCTTCAAGTGTCTTTTCACGGCTTGTAAATGCCTCATAATTTGGAGTTTCACGAGCCTCGGTTTCAATATGGGTTCTTCCTGTGGAATTATATTCGTTTATATAGCTTTCCCAATCAGTATTCTCACTGACTTTTTCTTCAATTGTTATTTCTTTTGTTTCTTCCTGGGATTCTTTATCAGGCAGGTCAGTTAATTCTTTAGCAGAAGTGTTTGTGTCTTCACCCTGGTCGATTTGCTGTTCGATTTCTTCCAATGCCGGGTTCTGCTCCATCTCCTCTTGAATCATTTCTGCAAGTTCAATACGTGAAAGCTGCAACAATTTAATAGCCTGCTGCAATTGTGGTGTCATGACAAGCTGTTGAGTCAGCGTGAGGTTCTGTTGTAGTCCGAATTCCATATTAAAGTTTGAAATTATCTCCTAAATAGTTTTCTTTTGCTATTTTGCTTGATGTTATTTTTTCAGGGTTACCTGTTTCAATAACATTGCCCTGACTCATAATATAAGCAAAATCACATACTCCTAAAGTTTCTCTGACATTATGGTCAGAGATCAATATTCCGATTCCTTTTTGTGTAAGCTGGACAATAATTTTTTGTATATCAATAACTGCCAGGGGATCAATGCCGGCAAAAGGTTCGTCCAAAAGTATAAACATGGGGTCAGTGGCAAGAACTCTTGATATCTCAAGTCTTCTCCGCTCTCCACCCGAAAGTGAATTTGCCTTTTGGTTTTTTAAATTGCTTATCCCAAGCTCTTCCATTATACTTTCGGCTTTTTTATCGGTTTTATTTTTATCTTTATAAAGCACCTCAAGTATTGCAGTAATATTTTGTTTTACAGTGAGTTTTTTAAAGGTTGACGGCTCCTGGGGAAGATATCCGATACCCTTTCTTGCCCGAATATACATTGGATTTTTTGTAATATTTTCATTGTTTAAGAAAACATTTCCTCCGTCAGGTATAATCAATCCCACTGCCATGTAAAATGTTGTTGTTTTCCCTGCTCCGTTTGGTCCAAGAAGACCTGTTACTTTCCCCTTTTTAACTTGTATGCTGACATCAGAGACAACTTTTTTACCATTATATATTTTTTTAAGATGTTTTAATATTAAATCTGTCATTCGTCTTTTTTTATGGTTTTATCATCTGGATTAATAATTATATGAACACCACCCATAACACTGATACGACCATCTTTTTGGAATATAGTTATTTTTTTTCCTGTTACAGAGTTATCTCCGGTTATGACTTTTGGATTTTTACCGGTTAAGACAAGGACTTCATCGGCATATGTATACACTGCTTTATCAGCATATGCTGTTCGTTCATTGGAAAAATATTTAACATTACCCGTTGAAATGATTTTGTCAATTTTATTTTTGTTATCAATTTTTTTAAAGAATAAAATCAGGGAATCAGCATGGATGACAGCATCATCTTTTGTTGCAACAACGTGTCCTTTAAATTCAATGGTTAACCCTGACTTTTTTGCAAACATGCTGTCTGAGGTAATATTTAAAGGAGTTTTCTTGGAAAATTCGGTTCCTGCAAATAAAGGATTAATATTTGTAAAAAAACTGGTTAAAAAAAATATCGAAAAAAGAGTTATAGTTGGTATTTTTTTAATAAAAATTATTTGTTTCAATAAATTTACCTTTTATGTTGCCTTCTAATTTCATTGTAGAATTCTTTAAATCTGCAAACAATGAATCAGCTTGAATAGTTGAATTTTCTTTCACAATGTTAACTTTTCCATCTGAGTATATTATATGACGTTTTTTTTCATAATGCAACTTATCAGTTTTAAGTATGACACCTTCATATAATAGCGTAACCTTGCCAGAAAGGTCAATGTCATGGGTGCTGGTATTCAGTCTTCCCTTTTTTGCAAAAATTTTACCCTGGGTATTATTTTTTGTAAAAATTATGACTTCAACATCATTAAGCAGAGCTAAATTTTCAGAATAGATAAGTTTTGCCGAGCTTGCTTTTAATGACCATTCTTTAATGCCATTGGTTTTAGATGTCTGCATAAAATTGTGAAGCAGGGCATCAGCAGATGAATCAATTTCAATATCCTTAAGCAAAGGATTAATATCAAGTTTGTTTTGAAAGAAAACAAAACCAATAATTAAAATCATTATTGTAATAAGAATACAGACAAGCGGTAGTTTAAGCCTTCCCGGAGAAATATTTTTAAAATTCATGATAAATATTTATTCATGATTATGTTCCATTTATCCTGTGCCTTTAGAATTTGTTCGCATACTTCTCTTATGGCACCATCCCCTCCTTTTTGATTTGTAATTATATCGGCATGTTCTTTAATATAAGGAGGTGCATCTGCAGGGCATATAGATAATCCTGCCTTTTTCATGACAGGCAGATCTGGAAGATCGTCTCCTGCAAAGGCAGTTTCTTTTGGTAAGATATTTGTTTTTTTCAGGATTAAATTAAAAGCATCTAGTTTATTTGTAATTCCATCAAATAAAAGAGTTATTCCAAGGTTTTTGCATCTATATGAAAGAGCCTTGGATTTTCTTCCGGTGATTATCCCGATTTTAATTTTTGAATCCATAAGAAGCCTGATTCCAAGTCCATCCTTTGAATTAAAGCTCTTGGTTTCTTCACCGTTGTCTGAATAAATTATTTTACCATCAGTTAGAACACCATCTACATCAAGTAATAATAGTTTAATATTTTTAAGTTTTTTTATATTCATTTATTTTTCTATGCCTTAATTTTCTGAAACTGCGTTTTTAATGCTTATCATAAGAGTTAATACATCTTTTATTGTATCTAATTTTATTGAATTTGGTCCGTCGCATAATGCATTGTCAGGATCAGGATGGGTTTCAATGAATAGACCATCAGCACCAACTGCCATGGCAGCTTTTGCAAGGACAGGAGCGAATTCTCTATTTCCTGCCGAGGAATTAATTGAGCCTCCGGGAAGTTGGACACTATGGGTTGCATCAAAAATAACAGGTACTCCCATTTGTTTAACAATTTCAATTGCCCGAAAATCAACAACAAGGTTATTATATCCAAAACTTGTTCCTCTTTCGGTGATGCTTATTTTTTCACTTCCTGATTGTTTTGCTTTATTGATTATGTTTTTACATTCCAGGGGAGATAAAAACTGACCCTTTTTAATATTAACAGGTTGATTTGTATTGCATGCTGCCGCAATAAGATCAGTCTGCCTGCAAAGAAAAGCTGGTATTTGAATAATATCAAGTATTTGACCTGCTTTTTCTGCCTGGTCAGGCAGGTGTATATCAGATATTATTTTAATATTAAGTTTTTGTTTTATTGTATTTAATATATCAAGCCCTTTTAAAAATCCAGGTCCCCTGTAAGAATCAATGGATGTCCTGTTTGCTTTGTCAAAAGAGGATTTAAATACAAATGGAATATTAAGCTCGTCAGTGATTTCTTTTAAATATTTTGCTGTGTTAAAGGTTGTGTCATAGTCTTCAATAACACAGGGACCTGCAATTAATAAAAAAGGGAAAGGGTTTATATCTAAGGACTCAAAAAAAGTGTTGCTCATAAAAATATTGCTCCAATAATTTGGTTGTTTTATTAAAATTATATTTTTAAGAGCTTAAAAAGTCAATAATATAAAACTTCTTGATAAGTTTGCTGTAAATTGTTAAATTAAAAAGCTTTAATAAAATGTTATAATTATGTGTAAGAAGGATAGGAGTTGTTGATGAGAAAATTTTTTTTTGTTTTTATTATAGTGTTTATAATAATCCCCGGAGGATGGTTCCTTGTAAAAAGCTTTGAAGGTCAAAAGCCGACCATTAAGATTCAGCTCCCATCACATTATATCAATCGAGCATATGAAATGTCTGTGTTTGTGTCTGAGCGAGGCAAGGGACTTAAAAATGTTCGGGTTTCACTTTTAAAGCAAAATACAGAGGTTGTTTTATTGTCAAAAACATATACTAACCCTGGTATAATGGGTTCAGGTGTGTTTGAAGATTCTTTTAAGATTCCGATCAACTTTAATAATCAGAAAATATCAGATGGCGATGCATTAATAATCGTCCAGGTCTCTGACTATTCCTTTAGAGGATGGAATAAGGGTAATATTTCCTACTTAGAAGAAAAGGTGACTATAGATTCTGTCCCTCCAAAAGTTGAGATTTTGACCAGAAAGCATAATATTAAAAGAGGTGGATCAGGCCTTGTTATTTATAGATTATTTGAAGATGGCATTCAAAGCGGTGTCATGGTGGATGATAATTTTTTTCCGGGATTTTCCGGCATGTTTTCCGATAAATTTATTTATGCTGCATTTATTGGTATCGCGCAAAATCAGGGGCAGGGCGCTAAAATTGCTGTAATTGCAAGAGATAGTGCAGGGAACCAGACAAGAAAGGGTTTTCATTATTATATTGGTAATAAAAAATTTAAAACCGATATTTTAAATATTTCTCAAAATTTTCTTGATGGCAAGATGCCGAATTTCACCCTTGAGCAGGATTCTGGCAATAATGGAATAGAACAATCCTATCTTAAAAAATTTATATATATTAATTCTAAAATAAGAGAAAAAAATTCTTCTGAAATACTAAAAAGATCTTTGGAAACTAAAAATAAATTGATGTGGAAAGGGAAATTTTTAAGGCTTCAAGGGTCTGCCAGGAGGGCATCATTTGGAGATAGAAGAATTTATAAATATAATGGAAAGGAAATTGGCAGAGCAGTTCATCTTGGTGTGGACCTGGCTTCTGTTAAAAAATCCAAGGTACCGGCTGCTAATTCTGGAATTATAATTGCAACTGAGGATTTCGGTATATTTGGCAATTCAGTGATTATTGATCACGGGTTTGGATTATGTACCTTATACTCTCACCTTTCAAGCTTTTCAGTGAAAAAAGGTGACAAAGTAAACAGGGGTGATATAATAGGCAGAACAGGTAAAACCGGACTTGCCGGCGGAGATCATCTTCATTTTGGTGTTTTTGTTAATAATATTTTTGTGGACCCTGTGGAGTGGTGGGATCAAAAATGGATTAATAATAATATTATGTCAAAAATTAATAGAATTAGAAGACAATTGAAATAAGGTATAAATACCATGACAGAGTTTAAAGTAAATAAGACCTATAAGGAAATAAATGAAAAAATTGCATCGGGTAAAGCAGTTGTTGTAACAGCAGAAGAAATAATTGATATGGCAAAAAAAGATGGCATGGTTGAAACTGCTAAAAAAGTTGATGTTGTTACAACCGGAACTTTTGCTCCCATGTGTTCTTCAGGTGTTTTTATTAATATTGGTCAGTCAGTTCCAAGTATTAGAACCACAAAAACATGGTTTAATGATGTGCCGGCATATTCAGGTATTGCAGCAGTTGACTGCTATCTTGGAGCCACCCAGACAAGTGATGATGACCCTTTAAATAAAAGTTATCCCGGGGGATTTGAATATGGAGGAGGGCATGTTATCCAGGATCTGGTCGCAGGGAAAAAAATCAAAGTCCGGGCAGAAAGCTATGGCACGGATTGTTATCCAAACAGGAAAATAGAAAAAACCATTACATTAAAAGATCTTGTGAATGCTACTTTATGCAATCCGAGAAATGCTTATCAAAATTATAATTGTGCCATAAACAAATCTGATAAAATTAAATATACATATATGGGAACATTAAAACCTGCAATGGGCAATGCAAATTACTCGACTTCAGGTCAGCTGAGTCCTCTTTTTAATGATCCCTATCTTAAAACAATAGGTTTAGGTACAAGGATTTTCCTTGGAGGAGCCCAGGGCTTTGTTACATGGAGCGGAACCCAGTCCAAAAAGGAAGTTGACAGAACCCTTGATGGGGCACCTTTGACACCTGCTGCTACCTTGTTTGTAACAGGAGATTTAAAGGAGATGTCTCCTGAATGGCTTGTGGGACAGAGCATCCGAGGTTATGGAGTCTCTCTGAGTGTTGGGTTTGGTATCCCAATTCCAATTTTAAATGAGGAAATGGTTAAATATACATCTGTTTCAGATGAAAATCTTTTTACCCAGGTACTTGACTATGGTTATGACTATCAGCAGGGAAAATCAATAAGTTATGGACAGGTGAGCTATGCTGAATTAAAAAGCGGAACAATAATTATAAAAGGTAAGAAAATTCCTACGGTTCCTCTTTCAAGTATGGTTAAGGCAAGAAAGATTGCAGATAAACTAAAAACATGGATTCAGAAAGGAAAATTTTTTCTGGGCGAGCCACAAAAATATTTTTAAATTTTTAAAAAAGTGAGAATAAAGTTGAATATTAATAAAAAATTAAGGGAAAATATTGAAGTTGTCATTATTGCAGTTGTTATTGCAATGTTCATAAGAACTTTTGTTGTACAGGCATATAAAATTCCTTCAGGGTCAATGGAAGATACTTTATTAATAGGCGATCACCTTCTTGTAAATAAATTTATCTATGGGGTTAAAATTCCTTTTACCGACGGGAAAACATTGATCCCCATAAAAAATCCTGCCCATGGTGATATTATAGTATTTAAATATCCTGTTGATCCTTCAAAGGATTTTATTAAACGGGTTATTGGTCTTGAAGGAGATACCATTGAGATAAAAAATAAAAAACTTTATGTTAATGGTATTTTAAAAGAATATAAAGAGCATGTTAAACATACTGACCCTGTTATAAGATCCGGTGACCTTGATCATAGAGATAATTTTGGTCCCGTAACTGTGCCTGAAGATTCTTTATTTGTAATGGGAGATAATAGAGATAACAGCTGGGATTCAAGATTCTGGGGCTTTGTTAAATTAAATGCCGTGCGAGGTGAAGCATTGATCATACACTGGTCATGGAAGCAGAAAAAATTTGGTGTAAGATGGAATAGAATAGGTAATTTATTGATATAGGTATTTTATAATAATGAGATTTGAAAAAAAAGATATCCTTGATATTAATTCTCTTTCCGTTGAAGAAATATCCATGATACTTGATATTGCTCAGGGGATGAAAGAAATATCTCAAAGGTCTGTTAAAAAAGTTCCAACACTTCGTGGTAAAACAATAATTTTATTTTTTGAAGAGCCAAGCACCAGAACCAAACTTTCTTTTGACACTGCTGCAAAAAGACTGTCAGCTGACAGTATTGCTATTTCAAAATCTTCAAGCAGTATGGTCAAAGGTGAATCTTTGATTGATACGGCAAAAAACCTTGATGCAATGAATCCTGATATTATTGTAATACGCCATTCATCTTCAGGTGCTGCCCATATTGTGTCTAAAAGAGTGAGGGCATCTGTGATAAATGCAGGTGACGGGATCCATGCCCATCCTTCCCAGGCTTTGCTTGATATGATGAGTGTCAGGGAGCGCAAAGGGAAAATTCAGGGTCTTAAGATTGCCATAATAGGTGATATTGCCCATAGCAGGGTTGCAAGATCAGATATACGAGGATTTTCAAAAATGGGAGCTTTAGTTCATGTTTTTGCTCCGGAAACCATGATGCCAAAGGGCGTTGAAATCCTTGGATGTAAAAAAGCGTTGAGTATTGAATCCTGTATTGAAAATGCAGATGTGGTGATGATGCTGCGTATACAAAAAGAGCGTCAATCTAATATGCTTTTTCCCACAGAGCGTGAGTATTCCAATCTATTCGGGTTAAATAAAAAAAGGTTAAGTCTTGCTAAAAAAGATGTGATTGTCATGCATCCAGGTCCCATGAACAGAGGGGTTGAGATTTCTAATGAGATTGCTGATGGAGAAAATTCTTTGATCCTGGATCAGGTTACAAACGGGGTGGCATTAAGAATGGCACTTTTTTATCTTCTTGGGGGCAGTTCCAGAAATTTAAGTGAAAGCTCAGGAGGTTATAGAAAATCATGATAAGAATTAAAGGAGCTAAAATTGTTGATCCTGGCAATTTAAATAATGAAAAAGATCTTTTAATAGACAATGGTTTAATTAAAGATATAATTGACCCTTCCACACCTGATAAGGATTTTGGGTCTGATGTTGAAATTATCAATGCAAAAGGTATGATTTTAACCCCTGGACTTATTGATATGCATGTCCATTTAAGAGAACCGGGGCATGAATATAAGGAGACAATAGCAACAGGTTCTAAGGCAGCAGCACGGGGCGGGTTTACAACTATTTGCTCCATGCCTAATACAAACCCTGTGAATGATAATTCAAAAATTACTGATTTTATAATAAGCCAGGCAAAAAAAGCCGGATTTTCAAAGGTGCTGCCCGTGGGTGCCATTAGTCAGGGGCTTGCAGGTCAAACCCTTGCGGAATTCGGGGATATGAAAAATGCCGGCATATGTGCTGTAAGCGATGACGGGCATCCTGTTGAGAATTCAAACCTTATGAGAAAAGCTCTTGAATATGCAAAAGGTCTTGATCTCCCGGTTTTATCCCATGCAGAAGATTTGAACCTTGCTGATAATGGTTCTATGAATGAAGGGTCTGTTGCAACACAAATGGGAATTAAAGGTATTCCCAATGCTGCTGAGAGTGTTGCTGTGAAAAGGGATATTGAAATAGCACGAATTACAGGCGCAAAACTTCATATATGTCATGTCAGCACAAAAGAATCTGTAGATGCGATAAGACAGGCAAAAAAAGAAGGCTTAGATATAACATGTGAAACAGCGCCCCATTATTTTTTACTTACGGATGAAGCTGTAAGGGGTTATAATACCTTTGCAAAAATGAATCCTCCCTTGAGATCTGAAACAGACAGGCAAGCCATTGTGAATGCTCTATGTGATGGTACAATTGATGTAATAGCAACAGATCATGCTCCCCATTCAAAACTTGAAAAAGATCTTGAGTTTGATAAGGCAGCCTTTGGTATTGTCGGTCTTGAAACTTCATTATCCCTTTGCTTAAAGCTTGTTTTTGATGGTGTTATTTCCTTTGAAATTCTTATTGAAAAAATGTGTAAAAACCCTGCATCCATTCTTGGTATTAACGCAGGCATAGAAAAAAATGCAATTGCTGATATTACAATTATTAATATTGACAAAGAATTTGAAATTGATCCGTTAAGTTTTTTTTCCAAGAGTAAAAATACACCCTTTAAGGGGTATAAGGTAAAAGGCGATACATTTCTTACAATGGTGCAAGGAAAAATTGTTTATGAAGGATAAACCTGCTAAAATACTCATAGTGGATGATGAAAGATCCATGGTCGGCTTTCTGGATGTTCTTTTAACTGAAGAAGGCTATAAAACATCAACAGCCCGCAATGGAAAGCAGGCATTGGAACTTATAAAAAAGAAGGACTTTGATCTTATTTTATCAGATATGCGCCTTGGTGATATTAATGGTATTGAAGTATTAAAAGCTGCAAAAGAAAATAATTCAGAAACCATTGTCATAATGATATCTGCTTATTCCACAACTGAAAATGCAGTTGAAGCCATGAATGCCGGTGCCTATGATTTTGTGCCAAAACCTTTTGATAATGATGAACTGAGACAAACAATAAAAAGAGCTCTTGAACTTAAAACCCCTGAACATGAAAAAGAAAAACTTTCAATAGAGCTTGAAGAGAATATCCATTTTAATAAGATTATTGGCAAGTCTCCGGGCATGCTTTTAATTTTTGATAAAATATCCCAGATCGCAGAGACCCAAACCAATGTTTTGATTTCCGGTGATAGTGGAACTGGTAAAGAACTAATTGCCAAGGCAATCCATGATAAGAGTGATAGAGCAAACAAACCATTTATCTGTGTAAATTGCGGTGGTATACCTGATACTTTAATGGAAAGTGAGTTTTTCGGTCATAAAAAAGGTTCGTTTACAGGAGCAATCTCCGATAAAAAGGGGCTTTTTGAAGCAGCCCATACAGGAACGATTTTTTTAGATGAAATAGGTGAACTTTCTCCTCTGCTTCAGGTTAAGCTTTTAAGAGCTGTCCAGGAAACTGTTGTAAAGCCTGTGGGCAGTGTTGAAGAAATCCCTGTGGACATAAGAATAATATCTGCAACCAATAAAAATCTTGAGCAGGAAGTAATAGATGGTAATTTCAGAGAAGATTTGTTTTTCAGGCTCAATGTTATACCCATAAAAGTACCTCCCCTGAGAGAACGCAGGGACGACATTCAACTTCTTGCAAGACATTTTGTAAGAAAATATTCCAAAAAGATGAATAAAAATATTGTAAAACTTTCATCCTATGCTTTAGATTTTTTAAGAAATTATGATTTCCCGGGCAATGTGCGGGAACTTGAAAATTTAATTGAACGAAGTGTTGCCTTTTCTTCCACCAACATAATCCTGCCCGAGAGCCTGACTCTTTCCCTTTCAAGTAAGAGACGTTGGATTGAAGGCGTTGGCAACCAGAGATTTGATACGGAAGATGTGGAACAGGGAGTTGACTTAGATGAAATACTTTCTAAAATAGAAAATGCCTATCTTACAAAAGCCATGCAGCTTACCGGTGGCAACAAAAATAAAGCCGCAGATCTTTTAGGCTTAAGCCAGAGATCCATGCGCTATCGGATAAGTAAGCAGGAGGAA
>CAZTEM010000017.1:0-36553 GCA_964612755.1 uncultured Desulfobacterales bacterium
TGGTAGCGGGGAAAGGATTTGAACCAATGACCTTCGGGTTATGAGCCCGACGAGCTACCAGACTGCTCCACCCCGCATCAAACGAAAGTGAATATATATTTAATTTTAGTAATTGTCAAGAAATATATAATTTATTTTAATAAATTTAAAGAATTTATTAATTCTTTAGTGGAAAGAGTTGCAGTTCCGATTTTGCCTACTACTATGCCTGCTGCAATATTGGCTGCAACAGCGCTGTCTTTCAGGCTTGATCCGGAAGCAAGCCCAAGTCCGAGAACTGAAATAACAGTATCACCTGCTCCAGACACATCAAAAACCTGCCTTGCATTAGATTCTATTACAAAAGGGTCATTGCCTGGTTCAAACAAAATCATTCCATCTTTACCACACGTAATTAAGAGACTGTGTAAATTAATCTGGTCTAATAATTTTCCCCCGGCAGCAAACAGGTCAGATTGTGATATGATTTCTGTATTAGTAGCTAATCCGGCTTCTTTTTTATTTGGTGTTAGAATCGAGATGTTTTTATATTTTGAAAAATCAAGTCCTTTTGGGTCGGCAATGGTTAAGATTTTATGATGCCTGGAAGTGTCAACAATTGTTTTAATAATTTTTTTGGTAATGATTCCCTTTGCATAATCTGATATTATTACAAGATCTACATTAGGAATTTGCTGTACAATCATTTGTTTGAGTTTATTAAAAGTTTTTAAATTGATTTGTTCTGTTTTTTCATTATCAATTCGAAGCATTTGCTGATTAGATGCAATTATTCGTGTCTTTCTGGTTGTAGGTCTGTATGCTTCTTGAATTATACCTTGCGTTTCAACATTAAATTCTTTTAACTTATCAATAAGTATTGCTGCAGTTTCACCAATGCCTGCAGTTCCAATGACAGATACGTTTGCTCCCAGGGAAACAAGGTTGCTGACAACATTTCCTGCGCCTCCAAGGGTATAACTGATTTTATTTACAGAGACTACTGGGACCGGGGCTTCAGGGGATATTCTATCAACATCTCCCCATACGTATTCATCAATCATTAAATCCCCAACAACAAGGACATTAAGCTTTGTAAAATTTTCAATATTAATGGGCATAATTATAAAAAATGTTTGATCATGGTTTTGAGTTCATTATAATTTTTTGCGATTGGTATATCAGGAAAATCTTTAATAACATTTTCAGGTGGTTTAAAAAGAAATCCGTTATCTGCTTCTAAAATCATCTGAGTGTCATTGTATGAATCTCCAAAGGCAGTTACAATATAATTTAGATTTTGAAAAGCCTTAACAGCTTTTTGTTTTTGATTGTTAATTCGAATTTTATAATCCCTGATAGTTCCTTTATCATCAATTATAAGATTATGACAAAATAATGCTGGAAAATTTAATTTTTTCATCATTGGTCTTGCAAATTCTTCAAAAGTATCTGAAAGAATAATAATCTGAGTTCTTTCTCGAATCCATTCAAGTGCTTCTACAGCGCCTGGCAAAGGTTCAATCTGTGATATAACATCAATAATATCATAAATTTTCAGATTATTCTCATTCATTATTGAGAGTCGTTTTTTCATTAAAACATCATAATCAGAAATGTCTCTGGTTGTGAGTTTTAACTCTTCAATACCTAATTTTAACGCAACTTCAATCCATACTTCAGGTAAAAAAACACCTTCGAGATCAGCACAAAATAATTTCATTATAATCCTCTAATAATTATCTTCTATACGTATTAAATATGGTTTTTCAGGAATTGATTCAAGTTTTGATATTTGATTAATGGCATTAAGCATATTTTCTTCCTTTGCCATGTGAGTAACCATGACAATGGGGACTGTTCCATTGATCTTTTCACCTTTTTGATGAACAGATTCAATGCTTATATTTTCATTTCCTAAAATACCCGATATATTTGACAGGACTCCTGGATGGTCTTTTGCAAAACATCTTAAATAATATCTTGTAATAAGATTTTTCATGGGAAGGATGTTTGCCTTGTTAATGCTATCTTCTGGAAATCCTAAAACAGGAGTTCTTTTTTTTGAATCTGTGAGTAAAGTTCTTGAAATGTCAGCAATATCATTAACAACAGCACTTGCAGTGGGCATCATGCCAGCTCCATGACCATATAGCATGGTTTGTCCGGTCGCATCACCATCAATGGCAACTGCATTCATTGTCCCTTTTACATTGGATAAAGGATTTGAAAGAGGTATCATTGTAGGGTGTACTCGTGCCTCAATATAATTGTTTTCAAATTTACTGATAGCTAATAATTTTATGATATAGCCGAATTCAGAAGCAAATTTAATATCCAGGGGGGTTATTTTAGTAATACCCTCAACATGAATATCTTGTAAATTAAAATCGATTCCATGGGCAATGGCATTTAAAATTGCAAGTTTATGGGCAGTGTCAATGCCTTTGATATCAAGGGTAGGGTCAGCTTCAGCAAACCCTTTTGATTGTGCATCTTTTAAAGCATCATCAAAAGATACTCCTTGTGTTGATATTTTTGTTAAAATATAATTACAAGTCCCATTGAGAATGGCAGATATTGATTTTATTTTATTACCGGCATGGGATTCCTTTAAAGTTTTAATAATAGGGATACATCCTGCTGTGCTTGCTTCAAATGCAAGATCAACTTTGTTTTGTCTTGCTATTTTTACAAGTTCATTGCCATGTGTGGATAACAATGCTTTATTGGCAGTCACAACATGTTTTTTATTATTAAGAGCTCTGATTATAAAATCTTTTGCAATGGTTTCACCACCGATTAATTCAACAATTATATCAATTTCAGGGTCATCAATAATTTTTATTGAATCTGAGATTAACACGCCTTGTTTAAATTCAACTTCCCGTTTTTTTTTAATATCAAGATCAGAAACGTATTTTAAATTTAATTTTGTACCGGTATGGCGGGTTAAAAAATTATTTTTTTCAATAAGAATTTTAGCAACACCTGTACCAACAAGTCCACATCCAAGAATTCCAATATTAATATCTTTCATTAAAAATCACTCCGATAATTTCAATAGTTAAGATAATAAATACATTATAACAAAGATGAAGTCAAAAGGGTTATGCCTTTATAATTTCATTAAATTATTGTATATAGATAAATACATGATGACTTAAAAAAGGCTAAACAATTATGAATGATTCTATGACATATGCAGATTCCGGAGTTGATATTGATAAAGCAAATATGCTTGTTGATAAAATTAAAAATATCGTTAAAAAAACACCAAGATCAGGAGTTATTGGCGGCATCGGTGGATTTGGCGGACTCTATTCACCAAATTTGTCCAATATAAAGAGCCCGGTATTAGTAAGCTCAACAGATGGTGTCGGGACAAAATTAAAAATTGCTTTTAAAATGGATAAACATGATACTATTGGTATTGATCTTGTTGCAATGTGTGTTAATGATATTCTAGTCCAGGGTGCAAAACCATTATTTTTCCTTGATTATATAGCCATGGGCACTCTTAATAACAATACTGCAGAAATGGTGATTAATGGCATAGCAGAAGGATGTATCCAGGCAGAGTGTGCACTTATCGGCGGAGAAACAGCAGAAATGCCGGGAATGTATCAAGATAATGAATATGATCTTTCAGGTTTTTCAGTTGGTCTTGTTGATAACGAACAAATGGTTGATGGTTCAAATATCAAAAATGGTCATAAACTTATTGGACTTGGTTCAACTGGTATCCATAGTAATGGTTTTTCATTGGTACGGAAAATTTTTTTTGAGAAATGTAAATATGATGTTACAACAAAGATTGCAGAACTTGGCACTAGTCTTGGCGAAGAGCTGTTAAAACCAACCAAAATATATGTTTCATCCATTCTCAGCCTGCTTAGGAATTTACCAATTCACGGTATGGCACACATTACAGGAGGTGGTATTGAAGAAAATATCATAAGATCAATACCTGAATCATGTAAGGCTGTCATTAAAAAAGGTTCCTGGGATATTTTACCAATTTTTGACCTGCTTAAAAAAGAAGGATCAATTTCTGATGAAGAAATGAACAGAACTTTTAATAACGGCATAGGAATGATTCTTGTTGTTCCCTCGGAATCTGTTGAAGATGTTCTTGACAGACTTTTAGTTATGGATACTAAAGCATTTCTCATCGGAGATGTTGTTTCTCGAACAGGATCTGAAAAACAGACTGAATGGATATAATATCAGATAATGATTGTTCTTGGTATTGAATCTTCATGTGATGAAACTGCAGCAGCATTAGTTAAAGACGGTAATATTATACTTTCTTCTGTTATCGCTTCCCAGACAGAAATTCATCATCAATATGGCGGTGTTGTACCTGAAATAGCTTCACGAATGCATATTAATGCAATTGTACCTGTGATTGATCAAGCTTTAAAAGATGCTGGAATGTCCATTGAGCAAATTGACGGTGTTGCTGCAACCAGAGGCCCGGGTTTAATAGGTGCACTACTTGTCGGGTTTTCTTTTGCCAAAGCATTTGCTTTTGCAAGGGGACTTAACCTTGTAGGTGTTAATCATCTTGAAGGTCATATATATTCAAGTTTTTTGTCTGAAGATTGTCCTGAATTTCCATTTATTTCCCTTGTAGCATCCGGAGGGCATACAAATATTTATCATGTGGACTCCCATGATCATTTTGAACTTATGGGGCAAACAAGAGATGATGCTGTTGGAGAAGCCTTTGATAAGGTTTCAAAAATGCTTGGGTTTGGATATCCGGGCGGCTCTATTATAGAAGAACTTGCTAAAAAAGGTAATCCAGATAAAATCAAATTTCCAAGGACTCTGCTTGAAAAGGATAGTTTTGATTTTAGCTTCAGCGGTATAAAATCATCGGTTCTGCGATATATAACCGAGCATAAAAATGAGATTAAAGATTTAATACCTGATATTGCAGCGGGATTCCAGGCAGCTGTTATAGATGTATTAACAATTAAATTAATTAAAGCCTGTTTGAAAAAAAAATGCACAGCCATTGCAATAACAGGTGGCGTATCAGCTAATGATACATTTTATAAATATCTTTTTGATAAAGCTTTAAAATATGGATTTAAAATTTATGTCCCGAAAAAAGAATTTTGTGGGGATAATGCTGCAATGATTGCTGCCCGAGGTTATAGAATGCTTTTAAATAAAAACTATTCAACATTTGACCATGATGTGTTCTCAAGAAATAAAATTAATTCAACAGGAATTAAGAAATAAAATTATTTTTCATATTTATTATCCTGTTTAATGAAATTCTTGCAGTTTCCAACAATTTATTATGCTTTTTTATTAAACTGATAAATTCATTAAACATGAGTTCAATATCTACTCCTTTATGACATATAAGCCCGATATCAACATCAGATAATAGAATCTGCCTTGCAGAAATTTTTATATCATGCTGTACAGCTTTCATATCAAGATCATCTGTAATGATAAGACCCTTATAGCTCATTTTCTCCCTTAAAATTTTTTTTACAATTTCGGGTGAAAGACTTGCCTGCCATTTTGAATCAAGTGCCGGGTATAAAATATGAGAAAGCATAATCCCTGCTACATTAGCTTTAATTGCCTGTCTAAACGGAATAAGTTCTTCGGAAAAAAGATCATTAATATTGCGTTGTACAACAGGCAGGTTAAAATGTGAATCAACCTGTGTCCTACCTATTCCTGGGAAATGTTTTGCAACAGCCATAATGTTTGATTCCTGCATGGTTTTGATAAACTCATAGCCAAGGGCGCCGACTTTAGAAGCATTGCCTTTAAATGCTCTTTTTTCCATAATACTTGTAAAATTATCAGGTATGACATCTATTACCGGTGCAAAATTCATATTAATTTTCAAATCAGCAAGCTGGCTGGCTTGATCTTTTGCAAACTTTTGGACAGCTGTTATGTTTTTTATTGAAGGATTACCTTGAAAAACTTTAAAAGGTTTTTTTAGTCTTGCAACTTCACCACCTTCTTGATCAATTGCTATAAATGGTTTTATAAGATTATTAGATTTTGCAAAATTAAGGATATTCTTAATTAATGTTTTTAATTGTTCAGGGGACTTAATATTCTTTGCAAAAAGAACAAAGCCCCCGATTTTTAATTCTGACATCAAAAATTCCAGATCAGAATTAAATTCTCTGCCATCAAATCCCACCATCATTTTTTGACCGGCAATTAATTTAATATCAATATTATTATATTCATTCATGTTTTTTATTCTAATATATTCTTGACTTATGTCTTAGGTAAATATACAACAAATCTTTTCTTTAAAATATTATAACGATTATTAACATGAAATTTGAAACAATAAAATCCGATTTAGTATTATTTTTAGTAGCTTTTATCTGGGGGCTTGCTTTTGTGGCTCAAAGAAGTGGCATGGAACATGTGGGTCCCTTTACTTTCAATGGTTTACGCTTTTTTCTTGCAAGCATGTCTTTGTTTCCTTTTTTATTTTTCTTTAATAATAAAAATAATATTACAAAAAAATCCCCAATTAATAAGCCTCAATTGATAAAATATGGATTTATTTCAAGTATTTTCTTATTTTCAGGTATTTCTTTTCAACAAGTTGGTATTGTGTATACAACCGCCGGGAAAGCTGGGTTTATCACAGGATTATATGTTGTGATTGTACCAATTTTCGGAATGATATTTAAACTTCATAAAACAAATCTAAATACATGGGCAGGGGCTTTTCTTGCTGCAATCGGAATGTATTTATTATGTGTAACAAAGCAGTTTACCATAAGCTATGGTGATTTTTTAATTTTAATTTGTGCTTTTTGTTTTGCAGGTCATGTTTTAATAATAGCTAATTTTTCAAAAAAATTTCCGGCAATTCATTTGTCTTTTATTCAAAGTCTTATATGTGCAATCGTCAGTATGATTCTTGCTTTTATTTATGAAGATGTTAATATTAAGGGTATTATAAATGCTGCCATACCAATATTATATGGTGGTATTTTTTCGTCTGCAATTGCATATTCGCTACAGATATATGGTCAAAAAAGAACTCATCCTGCACATGCTTCAATTATTATGAGTTTTGAATCTGTGTTTGCAGCTTTGACAGGATGGTTGATTTTAAATGAAATATTTACAAAAAGAGCTGTCTGGGGATGTGTATTAATTTTAATCGGGATGCTTATGTCCCAGATCTATATATCAAAGAAACAAAATAATACTTAAATAGTTTTTTTTGGGGAGAAAAATATGAAAACAAAAGACTTTATAGAAATCGAAAACAAATATGGCGCTCAAAATTACAAACCTTTGGATGTGGTTCTTGTTAAAGGTGAAGGAGTTTGGGTCTGGGATGTGGAAGGCAATAAATATTTAGATTGTCTTTCATCATATTCTGCTGTTAACCAGGGTCATTGCCATAAAAGAATTGTAAACAAACTTAAAGAACAGGCAGAAAAATTGTGTATTACTTCCAGAGCATTCAGAAATGAACAGCTTGCTTATTTTTATAAAGAAATATGCGAGCTTACAAATTCACATTCGGTTCTACCTATGAATAGTGGTGCAGAAGCAGTTGAAACTGTTATCAAAGCTGTTAGAAAATGGGGTTATAAAATTAAGAAAGTTGAAGAAAATAAAGCTGAGATAATAGTATGTGAAAATAATTTTCATGGTAGAACTCTAACTATTGTAGGCTTTAGTACAGAAGAACAATATAAGGATGGATTTGGACCTTTTACACCAGGATTTAAGGCTATACCCTATGGCGATGCAAAAGCTCTTGAAAATGCCATTTCTAAAAACACTGTTGGTTTTATGGTAGAGCCCATTCAAGGAGAAGCAGGTGTGATTGTTCCTCCTGATGGATATTTAAAAGAAGTCAGAAAAATCTGTACTGAGAAAAATGTAGTTCTTATCCTGGATGAAATACAGACAGGCTTAGGTAGAACCGGTAAAATTCTTGCAGAAGAGCATGAAAATATAGAAGCAGATGTTACATTGATAGGCAAAGCTCTTTCAGGTGGTTGTTATCCTGTTTCAGCAGTGCTTTCAAACAAAGAAGTCCTTGGCGTATTTATGCCTGGAGAACATGGCAGTACATTTGGTGGAAATCCGTTGGCATGTGCTGTTGCAAGAGAATCTTTAAAAGTACTTGTCGAAGAAAAGATGATTGAAAATTCTCAAATTCAAGGGGATTATTTCAAAGAAAAGCTTAAAAGTATTAATAGTCCTCATGTTTTAGAGATACGAGGCAAAGGGCTGCTTATTGGTGTTGAGCTTAAACACGAAATTGGTGGTGCAAGACCTTTTTGTGAAAAACTTATGGATCTTGGTATTCTTTGTAAAGAGACCCATGAGCATGTAATAAGATTCGCACCGCCTTTGGTAATTACAAAAGATGAAATTGACTGGGCTATAAAACAAATAGCAAAAGTGCTGAACTAATCAATTTTTTTTAGTGCTTTTTCAAGTTCAAGATTCATTTTATCAGACAATTCTCCTGCCTGCTCAAGGCAGGAGACAATTTCCATAAGGTTTTCTTTTTCAGCTTTTTTTGCCCAGGAAAGATAACTTTCTTTATGACTGACATTGTGATCGATCCAATGTTGGAAAAGGGATTTGAGTTTTTCCTTAAAGGTCAACTCTTTTGTCTCATGGTGATCGTGATTATGATCATGGCTATGATGATGGTTCATACTTTTACTCCATAATTTTTAAATTTTTTAATGACTTTGTCCATTTCATCATTGGAAAGGATTGTTGGCTTCCCAATATTTTCAGCTCTATAACTTACCTCGGCAACAAATTCGATTTCCAAAGCAACATTAAATGCACTGAGTATATTGCCTCCAACAGCTACCAATCCATGATTTGCAAGAAGAATAGCATTGGAATTTCCCATTGAAGAAATAATATTATCGGCAAGTTCTGTTGTTCCATAAGTTGCATAGGGGGCAACAGGAACATTTTTTCCTGCAAATCCAATAAGATAATGAATCGGTTGTATTTCTCTATTTAAACAGGCATAGGTTGTGGCAAATATTGAATGGGTATGCACAATAGCATTGATATCATTCCTATTCGAATATATTGCAAGATGAAAATTTGTTTCAGAGGATGGCTTGAGATTTCCTTGAACAATATTGCCTTTAAAATCAATTACTATTATATCCTGGTCTTTTAATTTGGAATATTCAACACCGCTTGGTGTGATAGCAATTAATTTTTCTTTTCGGTTCATTATGCTTAGATTGCCACCAGTTGAATGACTGAGTTTTGCAGCAATCATTTTATGACCAAATTCAATTATTTTTTTTCTTTCATTAATTAATAACATAATAAAAATAAAATACACTTGGGTTTAGCTTAATGCAAGCCTTTTGTAGTTTATAGTTTTAATGTTGTAAATTTTTTATTTTACTGATATTGAGAATCTTGAATGTATATAAATTTAAAATTAATGAAAACACAGAGGCTATGATAGATGAACCGGATTATTACATTTTTCTTTATAATTGTTTTGATAACAAATATCCCAATATCAGTTTTTTCTCAGGAACCCAAAAAAGCTTATGTCTCAGACATTCTTATTTTAACGGTCAGAAGAGGTCCTGGCAGGAACTTTGAAATTTTTAAAACAATTGAGAGCAATGAAAAAGTATTGATTTTAGAAGATAAAGATAATTATTCAAAAATTCAATTAAAAAATGGTGAGACAGGGTGGGTGCAATCACAATATTTGACCTTTAAAACCCCTGATAATTTTATCAATGCAATACTTAATAAAAAAATAAAAAAATTAGAACTAAAAAATAATCAGCAATTAAAAAAAATAAATACATTAAAAATAAATTTTCTAGAGCAGAAAAAAAAATTTGAAAAAGAGAAGATAGATTTAAAATTAGCCCTGTCTAAATTGCTATCTGAAAAAGAAGACTATATTAAAAAATATACCGATATAAAAACCAAATATAATGAATTGATAAATAAATCAAATAAAGTTGTGCAAATTACTAAAGAAAATGAGACTCTAAAAAAATTCAATAAAAAAATTTCCGCGGATTTGAAAGACCTGAAATATAAAAATAAGACTTTATTAAAAGTTGGAATGATTAAATGGTTTTTAGCAGGAGCCGGTATCCTTTTAATGGGCTGGATAATTGGGCATTCTGTGTCTATCAGAGGGTCAAGACGTAGCGGGCTGTTAAGATAATTTTATTCAAAAAAATTTGAGTGAAGAGCATTAATTGTTTTATCAATATCCTGCTCAGCAACTATAAAATATAATGCTGCGTTAGATGTTCCAAAAGAAATCATTTGTATATTGACACCGGCATCAAATGTTGCTGTAAAACATTTTGCTGCAATGCCGTTATGGTGTAAAATTCCATCACCTACAATACTTACTAATGCGACATCTTTAAATTTTTCCGATCTATTGTATGGCTTTGGTTTCATTGCCTGAATAATTGTCTGGCTTTTATCAATATCATTTTCAGCTACAAGAATACTTATACATGTCTGGGAAGTTATTACTGATTTGATATTTATGTCATTTAAAAATAATTGTTCAGAGATTTGAGAAAGTATACCTGACCTTGCACCTACTTCAGAAGCATGGATTCTCAATATAGCAATATCTTTTGTATAAGATACGCTTTTTATGATTGAGTTTGTTTTAAAGCCTTTTTTAGAAATCAGGCTCCCCGGAGCATCAGGATTATAAGTGTTTTTTATAGCAATATCGATCTTAGCTTTTTTAACAGGTTCAACAGTCCTGGGATGTAAAATCCCAGCTCCGGTATAAGAGAGTTCAGCTGCTTCCACATAACTTAATTTTGGAATTAATTTCGGGTTTTTAATATTGTCAGGGTCTGCTGTCATAAACCCTTGAGTGTCTTTCCAAATTTCCAAGATATCTGCCTTAACGGCTGCTGCAACAACAGCTGCTGAATAATCACTTCCGCCTCTGCCAAATGTAGTTATTTCACCGCTTTCACTGATACCATAAAACCCGGGGATGAAAAATATTTTGTCTTTTTCCCAATTTTTATCAAAAAAGGCAATAAGATTTTCAGAGGTTTTTGAAATCAATGCAGATGCATAAGAAAATTTCCCGTCTGATATTATTCCAATCTTGTGAGGCATCAGGCATGCAGCTTTAACACCCTGGCTGCAAAGAGCAGAAGAGACTATCAGGGAGGACAACCTTTCGCCATAGGATATAATTATATCACGCATCCGCGGAGTTGCTTCCCGGGTAAAATTTATACCAAAATAATATCGTTCAAGCTTTTTAAATATATTAGAAATTTGAGTTTTTTGTTTTTCTCTTTTTTTAGTATCGGATATTAAGTGATCAATATAAGAATGGTGTAATTTTACAAGGGTATTCATGATTTCAGGTATCTTATTCTCATTGATAAGAGCAATATTAATCCCTGATAAAAGTATATCGGTAACACCTGAAAAGGCTGATAAGACAAAGATATTACCTTTGCCTTTTTGATAAATTAATTTAATGATTTCCAGCGCAGCTTTTTCATCCTTGAAACAGCCCCCACCGATTTTAATAACTTTCATGGAAAATATATTTAACATATTAATTGCTTTTTATATAGCTAATTTAGACAATTTAAGTTTAATATTGATTTAAAAGAATTTTTATAATACTTTTAATGAAACAGTTTAATATTGAACAAATTCTTTGAAGAACAAGCAACTTTAAAAAAAATGATGCGAAATAAAACAAAGGAAACCGAATCTGGATTTATTAATCATGACAATCCTTTCAAACAAATATTAAAAATATCCCTTGATTTGTTTGAAGCTCAGGAAACTGGGATTCTCAAAGGTACCAATCATACCGGTTCTACTTTTTTACCCACTGGAATGTGGGATAGAGGGGTTATGGACAAACTATACGGTAGAGGTATAAAAGGTCTGTTTTTAAAATATCTGGGAAAATATATAATTACATATAAGAAACTTTCCCCGGTTTTTTTTTATAAATCCGATAAAAATAATAATGCAATAGATAATGATGGAATTATTTCCTATGTTTTAAGAACTTGTGCTGAGTATTATGAAAAAGGGATCAGTGTAATTGTTGTCCCGAAAATTCCTGAAAGTTTACATCATAGTAATGACACTTTTGTTGATATACCTTTTTATATTTATAATGGAATTAATTTAAAAAAATCTGATAAACGTATAAAGGTTGATCTGAAAATCATAAAATATTTTAAGGCTAGAAATTGTCTTTTTATATATCTTCCTTCCTATGGGATTTTAGTCATTAATACAGGTAATGAGACTATTTTAAATTTTGAAAATTCATCTTTTACTTATGAACAGGAAATTAAAAGCAGACTTGATCTGTTGATTGACTTTGTTGAATCAATTTCTCTACTTTATCTGAGCAAACTTAAAGGCAAAAAAGGCAGTGAACTATTATGGAGAAAAGAAAAGCAACTAAGAAATACATCTTCAGAGCTCATTAAGAGTGAAAAACAATATCGGGACTTATATGAGAATGCACCTAATGCATATTTTACCATTGATAAATATGGAGTTATTATCCAATGCAATAAAACTGCGGCAAATCATTTAAAATATTTAAAAAGTGAAATGATTGGTAAAAATATTTCTGATTTTATTTATGATGATGAAGACCAACAGCATATACATAATAATTTTTATTCATTATTAAAAAATAATAATATGATAAATGATTATGAAATTAGAATCAAACACACAAAAAATAATAGTTTATGGCTTAGTATATCTGTTGATGCAATAAAAGATAATAAAAATAAAATTATAGAATACAGGGTGATTGCATTTGATATTTCCAAAAGGAAAAATATTGAAAAAGAAAAAAAACAACTTGAAAAGCAACTCCGTCACTCCCAAAAGATGGAAGCATTGGGTTATTTAGCAGGTGGTATTGCCCATGATTTTAATAATATTCTCCAGGTAATTAATGGATTCATAGAAATATTGTTATTGGAAACCAATGAAAAAGACCCGGCTCGTGAGAATTTACTTGCCATTGATCATTCTGTGGAAAGAGCTGAATCTTTAATTAAAAAATTACTTTTATTTAGTAGAAAAGCTGAAACAATAAAAAAAATCTTGGATATTAATAATGAAATTATAAATGCTAAAAGTATCCTGGAACGAACTCTTCCCAAGATGATAAATATTGAGACTGATCTATGTAAAGATCTTTGGCTGGTTATGGCAGATGCAGTACAAATTGAGCAGGTTTTTTTAAATTTAATTAAGAATGCATCTGATTCAATGCCAAATGGTGGTAAATTAACCATAAAATCAACAAATATATCAATAAAAGAAAAATTAATACAGGACAAAATTGTTATTAAACCGGGGGATTATGTTAAAATCACTATTTCTGACACAGGGTCAGGAATTGATAACAAGACCTTAAGCCATATTTTTGATCCGTTTTTTACCACAAAAAAACTTGGTAAAGGAACTGGTTTAGGACTTGCCTCAGTATATGGCATAATAAATAATCATAATGGATATATAATTTGTACAAGTGTTGTGGGCATTGGAACTGATTTTGAATTTTATTTACCTGCTGATAAAGGAGCAAGGGCTGAATTTATAGATGAAAATATACAAAAAGACAAAATATTTAAGACCGGTAATGAAACTATTTTAATAATCGATGATGAATTTTCCATTTTAAATTTTATTTTTCAGGCATTGCAGAGAATAGGATATACGTTATATACGGTTTTAAGTGGAGAGCAGGCAATTGAGATTTATTCTTTAAAAAAAAACGATATAGATTTGATTATTCTTGATCTGAACATGCCTGGTATGGGCGGAGAAAAATGTTTGATAAAACTTTTAGAAATGAACCCTGAGGCAAAAATAATTATTGCAACGGGTCAGACCAGAGACAAGCAAAAAGATATTGTAAAACAATTAGGAGCAAAGGCATATATATCAAAGCCATATAAGCTGTCAGAAATTTCAGAACTGATTCGTGAAGTTTTAAATAATTAAAACAAATGATATTTAACTTGACAATTGATGATATTTACCATTATCAAAATATTAGCTACTAATACTAACCTAAGCATATTCTAAAAAAGGAATTATTATGACTGCTACTAATGATTATTCAAAAAAGCCATGGCTTAATTTTTATGAAGAAGGAGTTAAACCCAATATTGATTTTGAAGATATTCTAGTACCACAATTTTTAGAAAGGAATGCTAAACAATTTTCTGATAATACGGCATTGGTATTCCAGGGTTTCACTCTTTCTTTTCGAGAATTGAATGAAAAAGTAGCAAGGTTCGTAGCTGTATTAAAAGATTTTGGAATTAAAAAAGGAGATAGCGTTTCAATACTTCTTCCAAATGTTATCCCCTGCGTAATTGCATATTATGCAATTTTGAAAGTTGGTGGTATTGTTGTGATGAATAATCCTTTGTATACAGATGTTGAACTTGAGCATCAATTTAATGATTCTAATTCCGTATTATTAATAACACTTGATTTGCTTGCAGACAGAATGGTTAAATTAAGAAAAAAAACAAAAATAAAAAAAATTATTTATACATCCATTGGTGAATATCTTCCTTTTTTAAAAAGTTTATTATTCCCCCTTGTTGCAAAGAAAAAAAAACTTGCTGCTGATGTGACACCAGCACCTGACTTGTATAAATTTAAAGATATCCTTGCAAAATATTCTCCTGATTTTACACAGGAAAATATTGATTTTGAAGATATTGCCATGTATCAATATACTGGTGGAACAACTGGTGTATCTAAAGGAGTAATGCTTACCCACAAAAACATAAGTTACCAGGTACAGCAGCTCCGGGGATGGTTTCCTTCATTTGATAAAGGTCGTGAAATCATGCTGGGGGCATTACCGTTTTTTCATGTTTTTGGTATGTCAGTATCCATGAATTTTGCAATTTTTATGGGTTGGGCAAATGTTCTTGTTCCTAAACCACAACCTGATCCTCTTCTTGATGCAATTGAGAAATTTAAGGTTACTTTTGCCCCTCTTGTGCCTACAATGTATATTGGAATTCTTGATCATCCTGATATTAAAAATAAAAATTTAACCAGCTTAAAAGGGTGCTTTTCAGGAAGCGCGCCATTGCCCATTGATGTTATAAATAATTTTCAGAAAATTACAGGATCAATTATTGTAGAAGGTTTTGGACTGACAGAATCTACTCCTGTCACCCATATCAATCCATTTAATGGGAAAAGGAAACCCGGCAGTATTGGACTTCCCATAGCAGATACCGAATGTAAAATTGTTGATCTTAAAGACAATAATAATATTATGCCCATTGAAGAACCCGGAGAACTATTAATGCGTGGTCCCCAGGTAATGCAAGGTTATTTAAATAAACCCGAAGAAACAAAAAACACATTAACTGCTGATGGCTGGCTATGTACAGGAGATGTCGCAAAAGTTGATAAAGAAGGTTATTTTTATATAGTAGACAGAATTAAAGACATGATTTTATCAGGAGGATATAATGTTTATCCAAGAGATATTGATGAAGTCCTTTTTACACATCCTAAAGTCCTTGAAGCATGCTGTATAGGTATCCCTCATAAAAAAAGAGGAGAGGCTGTAAAAGCTTTTATTGTTCTAAAAAAAGGAGAGACAGCGACCCAGGAAGAAATAATTGAATTTTGTAAAGAACGTATTGCTAAATATAAACTGCCTGTTGAAGTCGAATTTAAACAAGAACTTCCTAAATCCAATGTTGGTAAAGTATTAAGAAAGGATTTGCGCAAAGAAAACAATTAAATATATTATTTTTTTTTCTGGTTCTGTTGTTGAGCAGGATAATAATAAGGCTTATAATCTTTATATTGTGTAGTTCCTCCACCTTTTATATTGCCTGATTGTCTATTTGTTGAATATTGCCAGATTAAAGAAGATTGTTTTTGCGTATAAAGTTTTTTATATCCTTTATACTTATTTCTGAGTTTTGGATGAACCCAGTTAGGAGAACCTGTGATACGTACCTTATTATAATTTTTGGAAAGTTTGGTATTTTTAACAACTTTAGCATTAACAGAATTTGTGAGTTCTATTATCAAAAAAATGCAAACAATTATAAATATAAAAAATTTAGTAATTTTCTTCATGTGAAATTCTTTTTTGAAATTTTATTTTTGACCTGTTTACCAACTTATTATATGTTAAAGTTCTTTTTTTAATGTGTCAATTAATTTTATTTTAATTATATTGATCAATAGGAGTATGACCAATGATTCATTCTGATTTTTTAAAAACAATGACCCTTAATAATATAGAATATCAAGTTGTTAATTTTGATAAAATTAAGGATAGATTAAATATTGAACTTAAAAGTTTACCTTTTTCCGCAAGAATTATTTTAGAAAATTTATTACGGAATTTTAACACTTCATATGTAGAAGATGTCCATTTACATAGTTTTTCCCAAGCTTATGGAGAGCATAATAATGGTGAAAACGGCTTAATACCTTTTTTCCCTTCCAGAGTTCTTATGCAGGATTTTACAGGAGTACCTGCAGTTGTCGACCTTGCTGCAATGCGCGATGCTGTAAAAGACCAGGGTTTAGATCCTTCAAAACTCAATCCTTCTATTCCGGTTGATCTTGTTATTGATCATTCAATTCAGGTTGACAATTGTAAAACAGAAAAAGCTTTTAAATTAAACGTTGAAAAAGAATATGAGAGAAATAATGAACGATATGGTTTGCTAAAATGGGCAGCAAAAAACTTTAAAAATTTTAATGTTGTACCCCCTGGTTCAGGAATATGCCACCAGGTCAATCTGGAGTATCTTGCAAAGGTTGTTTTTATTGATAAAAAAAATAAATTTATTGCATATCCTGACACTCTGATTGGTACAGATTCTCATACTACTATGATTAATGGAATGGGGGTTTTAGGCTGGGGTGTAGGTGGGATTGAAGCTGAAGCTGTTATACTTGGCGAACCATATTATATGAAACTTCCTGAAATTGTTGGGGTTAATCTTATTGGTCGCCCTTCAGATAAAATTACTGCCACTGATATTGTTCTCATGATAACAGAAAAACTTAGAAGTGAAAATGTAGTTGAAAAAATTGTTGAATTTACGGGTCCCGGGATTAATGAACTTTCCCTGACAGATCGGGCTACAATTGCTAATATGTCTCCGGAATATGGTGCAACAGCAGGTTTTTTCCCAGTGGATTCTGAAACCATTGAATATTTAAAAAAAACATCCAGAAATAAACTTGCAGATATAGTAGAAAGCTATACCAAAGAATGTAATCTTTTTTCAAATAATCATCTATTGGAAAAAGATCAAATAAAATTTACTAGACTTATAGATATTGATCTTTCCAAAATTGAATTAGCAATCGCAGGTCCTTCAAAACCAAATCAAAGGATATTGGTTAAAGAGATTCCATCAAGACTTCAAACTAAAAGCGATTTTCTAAAAGAAAAGGTCTTAATAGCCGCTATTACCTCTTGTACCAATACTTCAAACCCCAATTCCATGATCGGTGCAGGACTTGTTGCAAAAAAAGCTTTGGAAAACGGGCTTGAAATTCCCTGGTATGTAAAGACATCTCTTTCTCCCGGATCAAGAGTTGTAATTGACTATCTTGAATCTTCCGGCTTAATGGAAGATTTAAAAAAATTAGGTTTTAATAATACAGGATTTGGATGTATGACTTGTATTGGAAATAGTGGTCCCCTTGAACCTGATGTTGAAGAAAAAATATTGAAACAAAATATAAATACAGCAGCAGTACTTTCCGGGAATAGAAATTTCGAAGCAAGAATCCATCAGCAGGTTAAAAGTAATTATCTAATGTCTCCTGCCCTGGTTGTCATGTTTGCCCTTGCCGGGCGTATGGATATTGATTTTAAAAATGAGCCTTTAGGCATTGGGAAAAATGACAAGCCTGTATTCTTTTCAGATATATGGCCTGAAGCAAAAGAGATTAATACGTATGTACACAATCATCTCAAGCCTGAATTTTTTGCAAATGTCTATTCAAAAATTTTTAAAGGTGGAAAGTCCTGGGATGCCTTAAATTCAAAAAAAAGTGATACATTTAATTGGAATAAACATTCTTTATACATTAAAAAGCCACCATTTTTTAATAATAATTGTGACGAAAAAATTAATAATAATGAAATTTTAGATGCAAGAGTTTTATTGGTTTTGGGAGATTCAATAACAACAGATCATATTTCTCCTGCCGGAGGAATACCTGAAGAATATCCTGCCGGACAATATCTATTGAACAATAATATTAAATTTTCTGATTTTAATACCTATGGATCACGAAGGGGTAATCATGAAATCATGATGCGTGGAACTTTTGCAAACATTCGTATATTAAATCAACTAAGTTCAAAAAAAGGCGGTTATACAATAAAATTACCTGAAAAAAAAGAACGATTTGTTTATGATGCAGCAATGGACTATCACAAGGAAAATATCCCTTTAATTGTTTTTGCCGGTAAAGAATATGGAACTGGTTCGTCTAGAGATTGGGCTGCAAAGGGGACATATCTGCTTGGGATAAAAACTGTAGTAGCATCTTCATTTGAAAGAATTCATAGAAATAATCTTATTGGAATGGGTGTTTTGCCCCTTGGGTTTAAAGACAATCAAAGTTTTGAATCCCTCAATCTCAAGGGTGATGAGACATTTTCCATTAATAATTTTTCTGAGTTAACGCCTGGATGTATTATTAAAATTAAAGTCTCAAATCAAAACAATCAGGTTTTCACCTTTGATACAATATGCAGGCTTGATACAAAAATGGAAATTACATATTATAAAAATTATGGTATATTAAATTATGTATTAAATAAAAAACTTTCTCTATAAATAATTATAATTTATGTTATAAATACCAGCTGTTTTTTTAATATAAAAATATTCATGCAATCTTATATAAATTAAGGATAAATTAAATGAAAAATAATAATTACACTTTTAAATATGGAAAATTAGGCGAAACAATAGGAATAAATATTAATATAAAGGGACCTGATATCTTACGATATAATTTTATCAGCCAGGGAACAGCCTTTAAAGAAAAAGACCGGGAGGTATTAAAGCTTCAGGGATATTTGCCTCCAAGGGTAAAAACCCTTGAAGAACAAGTTAAATCTTCTTTAATGATTATCAATAAAAAAGCCAATGATATTGAAAGATTTATATATATTCGAAGCCTTTTTGATAGAAATGTTGTTCTTGCCCATGCTGTTATTGCAACAGATGTAACAAGATTCCTGAGCATAATTTACACTCCTACTGTAGGGCTTGCATGCCAGCAATATTCATCAATGTTTAGAAGAGCCAATGGTATTCATTTTCATCCTGGTAATATTGACAAGGCTGAAGATATCCTTAAAAATTATTCTGATGAAGATATCAGAGTAGCTGTTGTCACAGATAATCAGGGGATACTGGGAATCGGTGATCAAGGAGCAGGAGGAATTGCAATATGCCTTGGTAAATTAATGCTTTATACCCAGGGAGCCGGCATTGCACCATGGCATTGTCTTCCAATTTCTCTTGATGTTGGTACCAATAATGAAAAATTACTTAATGATCCGAATTATCTGGGCTATAGACATAAAAGATTAATTAAAGAAGATTATCTTGAGTTTATTAAAAAATTTTCCAAAGCTTTTAAAAAAGTATATCCCAATGCTTTATGTCAATGGGAAGATTTCTCAAAACAAAATGCATTTACAATAAGAGATGCATATCTACATGATTTAATTTCTTTTAATGATGATGTCCAGGGAACAGGATCCATTGCACTTGCAGGTCTCCTTGCTGCAATGAAAGCTAAAAAAGAAAGCATCAAGGATCAGGTGATATTGATAAATGGTGCAGGTGCCGGAGGTATAGGCATTGCAGAACAGATTTATACTGAACTTATAGGCAATGGTCTTTCACAAGATCAAGCTTTAGATAAAATTTATACTATGGATTCAAAAGGTATAGTAACCAAAAATAGAAAACTTGAACATTATAAAGAAAAATTTGCAAAAGATATTAATAAATTGTCATGGCTTAAAAATCCTGAGGATAATAATTTAATAAATATTATAAAAAATGAAAAAATTACGGTTTTACTTGGAACATCAGGACAGCCTGGTCTTTTTACTAAGGAAATAATTGATACAATATCAAAAAATACTGAACGACCCGTTGTTTTACCTCTAAGTAATCCAACTGATAAGGCAGAAGCCATACCTGAAGACTTATATAAATGGACCAATGGCAAAGCCCTTGTTGCAACAGGAAGCCCTTTTGCACCTGTGATGCATAATTCCAAACAATATAGAATCGGTCAAATGAATAATTCATTTATCTTCCCCGGAGTTGGACTTGGGATTATAGCTTCAGGTGCAAAAGAAGTTTTACCAAGTTTTTTTTCAGCGGCTGCCCATGCTGTGGCAGAATATATGACAGAAGATGATATTAAAGATGGTATTTTATGCCCGCCCCTGGAAAAACTCCGTGATGTCTCTCTTAAGGTTGCAAACTATGTTGGAGCTGAAGCCATCAAGGGAGGGGTATGTGATCAGGATTGTTTTTTTTCTGAATTCAAGCATAATAATGATATTGAGAGATTAAATCAAATTATCAATGGTATGAGTTGGAACCCTGAATATCTTTCAATAATGTAAATTCCTGAATACCATGATTACAAATTTCATAAATCTTTTACCTCAAAATGGTAATAGCAATACTGTCACGGGGTTATCAGATTCAAGAAAAGCTTATATAACAGCAAACCTTTTTTTGAATTCTGATATTTCTTTAGTCTCTGTTTTTTCCAACAGAAAAAAAGCATTAAAATTTATAGATGATTTAAACTTTTTTATTCCTGAAATAAAAAAATCTATTATATATTTTCCTTCATATAATATTTTACCCTTTAAATCATTAAATTTTCATGGACAAACCGCTGCTGACAGGATTTCAGCGCTATATCGTTTATTAACTCATCAAAAAAAATATATACTTGTAACTTATATTGATACATTTCTTCAAAAATTAATACCAAAACAAGACCTTTCAAATTCTTGTGAACTTATCATTAATAACGAAGAAGTCGTACGTGAGAGTTTAATATCCAAACTTAAAAAAACAGGATATAAACGTACTGCTCTTGTGGAGGAAACAGGTGATTATGCAATCAGGGGTGGGATCCTTGATGTGTTTTCCCCGGGATCTAAAAGACCTGTTCGAATGGAATTTTTTGGTGATTTAATAGAATCCATGCGAAGCTTTTCCCCTATTACCCAAAGAGGCATTAGTGAGCTTGAAGAATCAATAATCATTCCGGCAAACGAAGCTGTCGTAACTGATAAATCATTGGTACATGTACTTTCAAGACTACGAAAAGCTGCAAAAGAATCAGGGCTTAAAAAAACAATTTTACAAGATTATATTGATGAACTCAGACAGCACAAAAGGTTTGATGGCATTGAAGGCTTATTGTCAATTGTATATCCAAGCCTTGATTCTTTATTTGATTATATTCAAAAAGATGCCTTGTTTATTATTGATTCCCCTGAAAATATTAAACTATCAGGTGAAGATTTTTTAAACAGAGTAGAAATGAATTATAAAAATGCCAGGGTACAAAAGATGCTCTGCGTGCCACCTCCAACACTATTTTTATCATATTCTGAAATTAAAGCACAATTTAATACGCAAAAAAATTTAATTTTTAAAGATCTTGAAATCTACGAAACTAATTCAACAACTGATTATATTAATTTAAACAATGAAGATTTTTTTGATAATAATGATTTGTGTCAGGATCTAAGAAATAAAATAGATCCTGAAAATATTTTTAAACCACTTATTGATTGGCTTGAAAATAACCGAAACAACATGGTTTCATCAATAATTATTTGTAATTCTGAGAACCAGAGAAAAAAAATAGCAAAACTGCTTCAACCATATGGAATTGAACCTGTATTTTTATCAAATTATGCTCTTGATTCCAATATCCCACCCGGGTGTTTTTTTGTACATGGTTTTCTTGATTCCGGTTTTATTCATAATGATAATAAAATTGCATTTATCACTGAAAAAGAAATTTTCGGTCCTAAAAAATATAAAAAGAAACTTAGAACCAGAAGAGATATCAAATCTCAATTCATCACTCCAGAAGAATTAAAAAAAAATGATATTGTGGTACACCAGATACATGGTATTGGTTGCTACCAAGGTTTATCCACTATCGAAGTTGATGGTTTGTCTGCTGATTTTATTTTAATAATATATCAAAATGATGATAAACTTTATGTGCCTGTTGACCGAATGGAGTTGATTGAAAAATACATTGGCATTGATGGATACATCCCGGTGTTTGATAAAATTGGTGGTAAGACCTGGGAAAAATCAAAAACCAAGGCAAAGCAGGAAGTTGAAAAACTTGCAGGAGATTTATTAAATCTATATGCAGAAAGAAAAATAAAAAATGGAACTGCATTTAGTAAATCCGATGATATTTTTGATGAATTTGAATCATCTTTTCAATATGAAGAAACATCTGACCAGCAACAAGCAATTGATGATGTTATTTTAGATATGGAAGATGCAAAACCAATGGACAGGCTTGTATGTGGTGATGTGGGATATGGAAAAACAGAAGTAGCTATGAGAGCAGCCTTTAAGGCAGTAAATGATAATAAACAAGTAGCTATTATCGTCCCTACAACGATTCTTGCAGAACAACATCTTTCAAGCTTTCAAGAAAGATTTGAACCTTATTCCTATAATATAGAAAGTCTTTCACGATTTAAATCCAGGAAAGAACAAAATCTTGTCATAAAAAATCTTAAGGAGGGCAGGGTAGATATTGTTATTGGCACCCACAGGCTGCTTCAAAAAGATATTAAATTTAAATCCCTGGGTTTGTTGATCCTTGATGAAGAACAACGATTTGGTGTTAAACATAAAGAAAAATTAAAACAAAAAAGAAAAACAATTGATGTTCTTGCATTAACTGCAACACCAATCCCGCGGACATTACATTTATCTCTTACTGGAATGAGAGACATAAGTGTTATCTCGACACCTCCAGAAGATAGACAACCTATTATTTCTTATATATGTGAAAATGATGACACAATTATAGCTGATGCTATTCGTAAAGAACTAGACCGAAAAGGACAAGTTTTTTATGTTCATAATAATATAAAATCCATCAATAAAATTGCTCAAAATATACTAAAGCTTGTACCTGAAGCGCGTGTTGACATCGCCCATGGAAGGTTGAATGAAGATAGTCTTGAAAAAGTCATGTATAAATTTGTCAATAAAGAAACTGATGTTTTAGTTTGTACAACTATTATTGAATCTGGTCTTGATATACCATCTGCCAATACAATGATTATTGATAAAGCCGACCGATTTGGTCTTGCACAGATATATCAATTGCGCGGTAGAATTGGTCGGGGAGATCATCAGGCATATGCATACCTGTTTATTCCTGATCAAAGCATGATGACCCGGGATGGCAAAAAACGTCTGGCAGCTTTGGTTGAACATCGTGATTTAGGTTCAGGTTTTCAGATTGCCATGAAAGATCTTCAGATAAGGGGTGCGGGTACAGCTTTAGGAGCATCTCAGTCAGGTCATATAGCAGCAGTTGGGTATGATATGTTTTTAAAACTTTTAGATCACGCTGTTAAAGATCTTAAGGGTGAAGTCTTTGAAGAAGTTCTGGAACCTGAGATTAATATTGCCATGTCTGCATACCTTCCGGAAGATTATATCAATTCAATAGAATTACGACTTACGATTTACAGAAGACTTGCAAAAATTAAAAATTTTCCTGAAATTTTAAAAATTAAAAATGAATTAATTGATCGATTTGGTAAACTTCCTAAACATGGGGAAAATATGCTATTAAAAATTATGATACGAGTATTGTGCATTAAATCAGCAATAGAGCGCATTGACTTGAACCCTAATACATTAACTATTACTTTTTCCGAATCATTAAGAAAAGATTTATCTATTATTAATGAAAAATTTTATGCGATCAAGTATGAAACAAAAATGATTTCAAAAAATACTATAAAAATTATATTTGGTGTCAGGCGAAAAAATATATCAAAAGCATTGGTTGAGACAAAAGCTATTATAGAAAAATTCGCTCTTGCCTAAGACTTGTTATTTATAGTATATTTAAGTATTAAAAGATAAAAATCGTAACTTTTATTTATGGCAGAGCTAATATGGATGATAAGGATCAATATTCAAAGCATCATTCAGATACTGTGAAGTTGATTTCTCTTGGCAGAATTTCAATAGAACGCGGTAATGAAGAACATAATCTGGACACTTATAATGTTCTTTGTAATGGTTTAAAAAAATTGGGCAAAGCAGATCCAATTAAAGGGAATCATATTTTAAAATGTTTATCCCTTTTCAGGGTTATTGTTCAATTACATCAAAAAATACTTAATTCAAAAAATATCAAAAAAAATAAAATTCCTGACATATATAAACCTGCTTCTTCAATCAATGATTTATTAATTAAAAGTGCAAAAGATGCAATAAATAGTGGAGATAGATATTATATTACGGAACAATGTGAAGTTTTATTAAGTGTTGCAAATATTATAAGGTATAAAGATGAAATAAGAAGGCTTGGAATTCTTGAGGCTAGACTTAAAAGCCTCATAGGGGAACTAAGAGCAAAAGCTGATATTGTTTCGGTTTTTCAAGATGAAGATCGCGAAATTTTTGAAGCCCTTATCTCAAAAGTCGAGCGGATTTTAAAGCAAGGCGATCTGGAACAAATCGGAATCACTCTTTTAAGATTGGAAACATTAGCAGATAAGCTTAAAAATAAATATATTACAAGCATAAGCTTTAGTAATTATCTTAGAACCTATAAAAAAAATTATCTTTTAAAAATTACAAATATAATTGATGAATATTCCAATTCTGTTATCCATGCTAATTTGTATGATAAAATTGAATTAATGGAAAATTTTTCTTTGTTGGAAGACTTAGAAGTCTATCATCAAGATCATAATTTGACCTTAAAAATTAAAAAATTAAAACGTAAAATTAATAATTATAGTATTATCCCCCTTGAAACCAAGCTACAGGAAATGGTCGATTTTATAGCGAGTCTGTACAATAATCCACATTGGTTTGAATATGAGAACATATATGAGAAAAAATTTAATGAAAGTGAAGTTTTTACAGATACCTTTTATGAATATACCTTAAAAGGATTAAGTTCAGAAAAACTCTCAGAACTTTTGCAAAGAAAAATTCATAAATTAAAACAGCTTGATTTAGATAAACTCAGCCATATCAATTTTGAAGAACAATTGGAAAAAAAATTAAATTCAATTATTGAGGCTTTTACAAACCCCGGTGTGAAATTGTCAAAAAAAAATAATTTATAGAATCAATGATTTTAAAATTATTTCAGTAAGAGATTCATTGATAAATTTTTCAACTTTTTCCTTGGAAAATTTTATATCTTTACGTACAAGATTTAAATGGACAGGGACTTTTGTTAATTTGTTATTCTGGATATCCCCTATATAGATTACAAGTGTGATATCAAGATTGGTTGAGGTTGCATAGCCTTTATTTGCAAAGAATTCAAACTCTTTTATTTCTCCTCCAATAATATATTGAAATTTTCGGTTTATTTTTTTTAATGCATTAACATCATGGGACCAATCATTAATTTTAGTAAAACTATATCCTTTGTTTTTCAAATGTGATTCAAAGCTTTTTGTAATAGTATCTGCAACACTTAAATCATCAACATAATAAATTTCTTCATTCCCGGAATTCAGTATCCTTTTACCAATATATTTTTTATCAATATTTTGTCTTTGATCAACAAAGGGTGAAATTCCAATGTTCAGGACTTTTGAGGCTTCTGCCTTACCTAAGTATTGAACATGAATAAACTTTGACCCGGCGCTTGTGCATCCACTAAAAATCAATATAAATACAAATAATAAATATCTAATTTTCATCATGTTTCTCCTTGTTTTCTATGATATTAACAGCATCAAGATATTCTTTAATTCCGCCAATTGTAAAAGTAAACATTTTGGTCCCTGTTAGAATAGCCATGGCATCTTCAGGGGAATTACAAAGCTTTGCAAAATTCAACCCGATAATCGTTGAAATATTTGCGCTGTTTTCTGCTTTTTGTAAGACATTAACATATAAATCAAGTCTTTGTTTTAATACTTCAAAATAATCTATTTCCTGCCCTGTTGTAACTCCTGTCAGGTTTGAAATGTTTTTTGAAATATCTCTGATATATGACCAATACACCTGGGAAATTTTTTTTTTGTTTTTATCTGTTTCAGGCATATAAAAGCTTATTGCCCAGCCCACACTGATTATTTTTAAGATCTGGAGTTCATATTCAATTGTTGTAAGGTTAAGATTATTATTTTTCGGGATAGAATTTATTAATTCTTTTAAATCATCCCGGTTAATAGCAAATAAAGAAAGGTTTTCACCAAATTTTTCAACATGTAACGATTGTTTTTCAGCCTGTCCCATATAACCTCAAATTTAAAAATTTTACCTTGCACTCATTTCATAAATCATGACATAAATATTTATGAAATGAAAATTATATTAACTTAACTTGTATTAATAGTAAATTAATAATGATAAAAATTGAACTGAGACTATTTGCAAATTTAAATAAATTTACTCCTGAGAATTCAAAAAATTATTCTGTTGAAGATAATATTACCATAGGCAGATTATTATCAAATTTAAAAATTAATAAAGATAATGCCAAAATTATTTTTATAAACGGGGTAAAAAAAGACATTCATGATAAATTAAAAAACAATGACAGGGTTGGTATTTTCCCACCGGTTGGCGGGGGATAGGGTATTATGGTCAATACTATATTAGATAATAGATATATAAGAAATTTTAAGTCTCTGACAAAATCTGACCAGAAAAAGCTTAATCAGTCCAGGATTTCCATTATCGGACTTGGGGGGCTTGGGGGATGTGTTCTGGAAATGCTTGCACGAATCGGTATAGGTCATATCTGCGCTATTGATCATGATACTTTTGATGCAAGCAATTTAAACAGGCAGATTTTGAGCCAGGAAAGCCTTATTGGAATTTCTAAAACCAATGCAGCTATCAAACATATTAAATCAATAAATTCACAAATAAATATCAAATGTATTAATAAATGTTTAAATAAAGACAATGCCCATGATTTGATTAAAGGATCAAATATAGTTATTGATTGCTTAGATTCAATCAAAACAAGGTTTGTTTTACAAGAAGCCTGTAAAAAAGTATCAATTCCATTGGTCTCCGGTGCTATCGAAGGTGCATCCGGTCAAGTAAGTGTGATTTTTCCTCAAGACAAAGGGTTTGAATTAATATATGGAGATAAAAAAACATTAACCAAAAAAACCAATAATGGAAATGACCTTGGCAATTTATCTTTTTGTGTATTTTTCATATCTTCATTACAGGTATCTGAATGCATTAAAATAATACTGAAAAGAAAACATATTTTAAGGAATAAACTTTTTGTAGCTGATTTATGGACAAATTCATTTGATATTGTAAATTTGATTTAACGTAAAAATGCTTTATGAAAAAATAAGCCTGTGATATAATTATGATTCAAATTAAAAACTCAAAACAAAAGGAAAATACTATGAATTCAATTGATTGTCTTTTTTGTAAAATTATTAATAAAGAGATTCCCAGTGAATTTGTTTATGAAGATAAATCCTTTGTTGTCTTTAAAGACATTAATCCCCAGGCTCCTGTTCATCTTTTAATTGTTCCCAAAAAACATATCCGCAGCATTAATGATTTAAAAGATCAGGACTTAACTATCATGTCAGATATATTTATGGTTGCAAAACAAATGGCAAAAGATCATAAAGTTGATCAATCAGGGTATAAACTTGTTTTTAATGTTGAAAAAGGGGGAGGGCAGGAAATATTCCATATTCATCTTCATCTTATCGGAGGGTGGAAAAAATAATTTTAAAATAGTTTAAGGAGACCTATGACAAAGTTCCCGACTCTGACACAGAATCCAATGCCAGGTGAAGCAATGGTGATGTTTTGTGGGGATTTATGTGAATTTTCCCTTCAACTTTCTTGTGAAATTCAAGGGAATGCCTTTATTAGAACTAATTTTGGCGGAGCTTTAAAATCAAGAAAAGAACTGATTAAAAAAGTTGAAAAAGATGAAATAAAACTTAATGGGGCTTGGTATGATATCTTGATGGAAAAGAAGTCTGAGACTTTATTTACCGTCATTTTACCCTTAAATGAAGTTGGACACTTTCAGGCTAAATGTTTTTTTATCCCCTTTGATAGTGATATCCCAATCTGGCCCATTGGAGAAAACACAATAATAAATGTAGAATCTGCCGGGACATGTTGCTCTAATATTATCTATAATGCTTTTGTCAGACAATTCGGTCAATCAAAAAATAAAATCTTTGATAGCAAAAACAATTCAGATTATTTGGAAAAAGATGAATTGTTAATTACTAAACTTGATAAAAAGAATTATACTGTTATACCGGAATCTGGAAAATTCAGAGATATCAAAAAAAAAGTAGAATTTATTTTCTCAGATCTTGGTTGCAGAGTGCTTCATTTGCTTCCAATTCATCCGACTCCAACAACATATGCACGCATGGGACGTTTTGGCAGTCCGTATGCTGCATTGAATTTTACTGATGTGGACCCTGCATTAATTGAATTTGATACCAGTGCCACGCCATTAGAACAATTTTTAGAGCTTGTAGATGCAATTCATTTTTATAATGGTTATTTGTTTTTAGATATTGCCATAAACCATACCGGGTGGGGATCTTCCATCCATGAAAGTCACCCTGAATGGCTCATAAGAGATGAACAGGGAAGGATTGAAGAACCCGGAGCATGGGGTACAACATGGGCTGATTTAACTAAACTTGATTATTCAAAAAAAGATCTCTGGCAATATATGGCTGAGATTTTCCTTCTCTGGTGCTCAAGAGGAGTTGATGGATTTCGTTGTGATGCAGGATATATGATCCCTGTTGATGCCTGGGAATATATAATTTCAAAAGTAAGAGTTCAATACCCTGATACTTTATTTTTATTGGAAGGGCTTGGTGGATCAGTTGATATTACAGCTGATAATTTAAACATTGCAAATTTTAACTGGGCATATTCAGAGCTTTTTCAAAATTATACCCGGGAACAAATTGAAAATTACCTTCCTTTAGCCATTAAAATTTCATCAAAATATGGTCTCATGATTCATTATGCTGAAACCCATGATAATATACGTCTTGCTTCCAAATCACAATTATATTCCAAAATGAGGACATCTTTATCTGCTCTTTTATCCATCTGCGGAGGATTTGGGTTTGCCAATGGAGTTGAGTGGTTTGCAAAAGAAAAAATCGATGTACATGAGTCTAAGTCTCTTAATTGGGGTTCTAAAGAAAATCAGGTTGATCATATTAAAAGACTTAATACCATTTTAAAAACCCATCCTGTTTTTTGTAAGAATAATCAATTGCAATTAATTCAACAAGGGAAAGGTAATTTTATTGTTCTTTTAAGGGAAAATCCTATAGTCAAAAAACAAGTCATTGTATTGGCAAACCTTGATATTGATAATCAGATAACTGCTATATGGCCCAATCATTTTTTTAAAGAAAAGGAAAAACCATTTTATGATCTCATCTCTCAAAATAAGATCAAGGTTATTTTAAATAATAATGATTTTGTTTATAAACTAAACAGAGGTGAGGTACTTGCACTTTCTCAGGATCCGGAAGATCTTGAAATGATTAATAAAGAATTAAAAACAGAATCAAAAATACCTTCAAAAGTTTTATTGCAGAAATTAAAAGCTAAAGTTTTAGATATTTATGTTTCTCAGCATGGGTATGAACCAATAAAAATCAAAAATTTTGATATTGACAAGGCAGGTTTAAAATTCAGTGAAAATCCCATTGAGTTTATCAGGTCATTAAATCACAAATCAAAGGAAAGCAAAGTCATTATTTTTGATGTGAACAAAGATTTTAAACGTGATGTAATGGTACCGCCAGGGTATTTTGTGTTAGTTTTATCAAAGTTAAATTTTAGAGCTGAAATAATCAGGCACAAATTTAATAATAAATTTACTTTTGGTTGTGAAGAGGGGCTGCCCCTGGCTAATAAAGGCACAAAAACTTTTGAATATTTCGCAGTTTTCAAACCTTTGGAACAAGTTAGAAAACAAAGAGAATTAACTTTAAATTTAAGGATTTTTGATAAGAATAAAACTATTATTCAAAAATCCAAATTAATTTTTCTTGCAAAATTTGATTCACTATTTTTAAATACTTTATTTACAAGAAAAAAAATTGTTTCAGACCCTTCTTTAAAATTTTTACAAACCACTAACAAAGGCGGCATGATGAGAGCTGCTGCCTGGTTTGGAAAGCTTGAGAGCCGGTATGATGCATTAATAGCTGCAAACCTTAATAAAAAGTATCCTGAAAATAGATGGGTGATGCTGACACGGTTTAGAATCTGGGCGTCTTATCAAGGATATTCAAGAAGGCTTGCCCCGGATTGCCTTGAACAATTCTCATGTTTGAACTTAAATTATGCAAAATGGATTTTTAATATCCCAACATCCGAAGGCAAATATTTTCCCATTGAAATAATTTTACAGACCTCAAAACAAAATAATTCCATTGTTTTATTTATCAAAAGAATTGAAAATCAAAATAACCCGGAAATATTGCATAGCAATAAACTTATTACCCTTACAATCAGACCCGATATTGAGGACAGAAACTTTCACGATACAATAAAAGCTTTTACAGGTCCTGAACATGATTTTGATCATCAAATTCACCCATTTAAAAACGGATTTACATTTGAACCTGATTTAAACAAAAAACTTTATATTGATGCATCAATCGGCGAATTTAAAATACAACCTGAGTGGCAATATATGATAAATTATCCATTAGAAGCACAAAGGGGGCTTTATTCCAAGTCTGATTTATACAGCCCTGGATATTTCAATATCCATCTTTCTGGTAATGAAACTATTGCAATCTCAGCATGTGCCTGTAAATCAAACGAAAAGGTTGAAGATATTTTAAATTCTCAAAATAATTTATATCCTGAAGAATCTTTTGCAAAAATTCCTTTTAAAGATGCTGTGATAAAAAGCCTTGATGCATTCATAGTAGAACGTGAAGGAGAAAATAGTGTTATTGCAGGATTCCCCTGGTTTTTAGACTGGGGGAGAGACAGTCTGATTTTTTGCAGGGCATTGATTGAACTGAGAAGATTTGATCAGGCTAAGGGAATTTTAAAATTATTTGGTAAATTTGAAGAAAATGGAACTCTGCCAAACATGATTTGCGGTAAAGATACTGCCAACAGGGAGACTTCAGATGCTCCACTTTGGTTTTTTGCATGTTGCAGAGAAATAGTTAAAAAAGAAAAAAATAAACAATTTTTAGATCTTAATCTTAATGGAAGAACCATTAAACAAATTTTGATTTCCATTGGTGACTCATTTATTAAGGGAACTCCAACAGGTATTATTGCAGACAAAGAGACATGCCTTTTATTCAGCCCTTCACATTTTACCTGGATGGATACAAATTTTCCTGCAGGATCACCACGACAGGGATACCCAATTGAAATACAGGCACTCTGGTTTTACGCCCTGGAATTTTTATCAATAATTGATGAAAATAATTCTGATAAAAAATGGGATGCAAAAGCTTTAATGGTTCAAGATAATATTCAAAAATATTTTTATTTAAAAGAAAAAAAATATTTTTCAGATTGCCTCCATGCCAAGGATAATTTGTCTTCTTTAACAGCTGTTGCTGATGATGCATTAAGACCGAACCAATTATTATTGATAACTTTGGGAGTGATTAAAGATAATAAAATTATTATTGAAACATTGGAAACTCTTATGGAACTCCTTGTTCCAGGCGGTATAAGGAGCCTTGCCGACAGAGAGGTCTCTCATCCTCTTGAAATTGTTTATAAAAATAAAACTTTAAAAGACCCTTATTATCCATATTCAGGTAGATATGAAGGCGATGAAGACACCATGAGAAAACCTGCTTATCATAATGGGACTGCATGGACATGGCAATTTCCTTTATTTGCCGAAGCATGGTTTCAAACCTTTGGTGAAAATAGCAGAGCAACTGCTCTTTCCTGGCTTGGAAGCTCAATTTCTCTTATGAGAAAAGGCGGGGTAGGGTATATTCCTGAAATTCTAGATGGTGATTCTCCTCATACACCCAGAGGATGTGATGCACAGGCATGGGGCTCAAGTGAACTTGCAAGGGTAATTAATATATTAACTAAATAATTTTTAAAAATAATTTAGTTTTTAGTTCCAAAAAAAAATTTGCGTGGTACAATAGGTACGATTAATTACGAAAATTCTTGATTTGAATTTTCTATTAATTTAAAAAATCAAACTAATCTTAATTACTTATAACCATGGCAGGAATAAATAAAAAACCCAGAATTTTAATTGTAACTCCTGAAGTTACATATATACCTGAAGATATGTGTGAATCCTGTAGTTATTCTGCAAAAGCAGGTGGACTTGCAGATGTTTCTGCGGCTCTAATCAGCGCTCTTTATGATTTAAATGCTGATGTCCATGTAGCTTTACCTGATTATAGATCTATTTTTGATCAAAACCATCCCAAAATTTTAATTAATGAAATAGATAAAATCAGAAATCGTCTTGACGATGAACGCATTCATCTTGCAGAAGACAGAGCTTTTTATTATTTAAACAATATTTATTCAGGATATTCTGATAAGGATTTAAAAGTCTCCCTTGCCTTTCAAAGAGAAGTCCTTAATAATATTATACCTAGAGTCAAACCTGATATTATACATTGTAATGACTGGATGACAGGATTAATCCCATCAATGGCAAGGAAATTGAACATCCCATGCCTTTTTACAATTCATAATATTCATACAATCACATCAACAATGTCAGAGATTGAGGACAGAGGTATTGACGCTGCATCATTCTGGAATCACCTTTATTTTATGAATCCGCCCTATAATTACGAGGAGAGCAGAAACTGGAACAGGGTGGATTTTTTAACTTCTGGTATTTTTGCTGCCCATTATGTTAATACGGTAAGCCATACTTTTTTAATGGAAATAATCAATGGAAGGCATCACTTTGTTGAAGAACAAATAAAAAAAGAACTTACAAACAAAGTAAACGCAGATTGTGCAACTGGTATTATTAATGCTCCTGAACCTGAATTCAACCCTGCAGTGGATGAAAAAATCAGATATAATTATGGTCCTAAAAATCAAAGAATAAAAAAGCATAAAAACAAAGAACATCTTCAATTCATGCTTGATCTTGATCTTGATAAAAATGCACCCATAATTTTCTGGCCATCAAGGCTTGATCCTGTTCAAAAGGGCTGCCAGCTATTTGCTGAAATCATGTTTGATATTATTGCAGCTTATAATTACCTTAATCTGCAGATTGTTGTGGTTGCCAGCGGGTCTTTTCAAGGTCATTTCAGGGATATTGTTCAATTCCATTCATTATATAAAAATGTTGCAATCTGTGATTTTAATGAAGATTTATCCCATCAGGCATTTGCTTCATCGGATTTTATTTTAATGCCCTCAAGTTTTGAACCATGTGGTTTACCCCAGATGATTGGCTGTATATATGGTTCTTTGCCAATTGTATTTGATACAGGAGGTCTGCATGATACCATAAGGCAGCTTGACCATAATAATAATACTGGTAATGGTTTTTTATTTAATGTACATAATTGTGATGGACTAAAATGGGCTGTTAATCAGGCAATGGATTTTTATAAACTTGATGCCAATGAAAAAGAGTCCCAGATACAAAGGATTATGATAGAAAGTGTATTGGAATTTAACCATACAAATTGTGCGGAAAACTATATAAATCTATATGAAAAAATGCTTAAAAGACCATTTATTGTCTGATTTAGATATATCAAATCTTGAGTTGTTCAATGATTCTTACCTTATTCCATATAAAGATATAATTTTACAGCAAATTAATTATTTAAAACAACAAGAATCAAAAATAATAGGTAATTTTTCAAGTTTATATAATTTTGCAGATTTTCATCTAAATTTTGGTTTACATAAAAAATATAACAAAACATGGTGCTTCAGGGAATGGGCTCCCAATGCCGATGAAATATATATAATCGGTGACATGAATGATTGGGAAAAAACTAATGAGTTCAAACTTGAAAAGAATACTAGGGATAATAGTTTTTTTAAAAGCTTTCCCATTGATTCTTTTAAACACAATCAACATTATAGATTAAAAATAATCACTGATAATACAGAAAATGACCGAATTCCGTCTGCTGCTGACAGGGTTGTCCAGGATCAGGATACATATATTTTTAATGCCCAGGTTTGGGATCCTGAAAAAAAATATAAATTTAAACATTTAAAACCCAAAATAGGCACAACTCCCTTATTAATTTATGAAGCTCATACTGGCATGGCACTTGAGCAGGGCAGGGTGGGAACATATAAAGAATTTGAAAATCATATATTACCCAAAATAAAACATGCAGGATATAATTGTATCCAGCTTATGGCTGTATTGGAACATCCATATTATGGATCTTTTGGATACCATGTAAGTAATTTTTTTGCACCCAGTTCCAGATTTGGAACCCCTGAAGAATTAAAAAGCCTTATTGATGCAGCCCATGGTATGGGCATAAAAGTTTTAATTGATATGATACATTCCCATGCTGCAACCAATGAAGTCGAAGGCTTATCCAAATTTGACAATACATATTTTCAATTTTTCCATGATGGTAAAAAAGGTTTCCATCCTTTATGGGGTTCCCGATGCTTTGATTATGGAAAAGACATGGTCATAAAATTTTTATTGTCTAATCTGAGATATTGGATCGAAGAATTTAATATAGACGGGTTCAGGTTTGACGGCATCACAAGTATGCTCTATAAGGATCATGGCATTGGAAAAAATTTTACATCCTATGATGATTATTTTAATAATAATATTGATAAGGATGCATTGGCATATTTATCCATGGCAAATAAACTTGTCCATGAAATTTCTCCTGAGTTAATTACCATTGCAGAAGATGTCAGCGGATATCCGGGGCTTGGGCTTGAACTATCCAAAGGCGGCACAGGCTTTGATTTCAGGTTTGCCATGGGAATTGCAGATTATTGGATAAAACTTTTAAAAGATCAAAAAGATGAACAATGGCATCTGGGCAAATTATGGCATGAACTTGATTCCAGCAGGGATGACGAAAAAACCATAAGCTATTGCGAATCCCATGACCAGGCTCTTGTTGGTGATAAAACCATAATGATGCGTCTTCTTGATCAGAATATCTATACATCAATGTCAATTGACAATGACTCCATTGAGACTTTTCGAGCCATTGCACTCCATAAAATGATAAGGCTTATTACAATTGCAAGCGCAAAAAATGGATACTTAAATTTCATGGGCAATGAATTTGGTCATCCTGAATGGATTGATTTTCCTTCAAAACAAAATAATTGGTCATATCATTATGCCCGCAGGCAATGGTCATTGAGATATAATAAAAATTTATATTTTTCAAAACTTGGTGATTTTGATTATGAAATGATAAATTTGATAAAAAATCATATTAATTTTAATTCAGGTAAACCCGAACTTATGTTTATCCACGAATCAGATAAAATATTAATCTTTAAAAGAAATAATTTGATATTTGTTTTTAATTTCCATGTGTCAAATTCATTTACAGACTATGGATTTCATGCAATGCCAGGGAAATATAAAATGATATTTGATACTGATAAAATTGAGTTTGGGGGAAAACAAAGGCTTTGTTCAAACCAGATACATTTTACCATTAATGACTCTGTGCTCAGCCTGTATATCCCGAATAGATCAGCCATGGTGCTTCAATATATTAGTTCATGATTTTCTCGGTATGAAATTTTGAAATTTTTTTGCAAAGATAGGTAAATGACCAAAAAGATATACAAATAAAACCAGCATAAAGATTTTCAATCAAATGTGGTGAGAAAAACAGAATAAATCCTTTCCCTTTAATAATAGCAGGGAAACTTGAAACACAAAAAGGAATGATAAAAAATCTGGATATTTTCCATTTGTCCTCAAGTTTTAAAAAATCTTTTAATGAATCATAGGAATTTATATTGAGCACAAATCCGACTAATAAAGATATCCCAAAAGAACAGCTCCACAGGTTCGGATCAATATCAAAATATTTAATTAAAAAATAAAGGTACCATAAAAAATAACACCAGAGAATTTTAACCTTAACCCTCATACTGCCCAAGTATTTTATCATCAGCGAACCATAAATTTAGAATTATTATTTTAAAGGTTTATAAAAATAATAATCTAAAATCAGATACAAGTCAAT
>CAZTEM010000018.1:0-36514 GCA_964612755.1 uncultured Desulfobacterales bacterium
TGGTTACAATTGGGTTGTCTATAAGATTATGTATAACCGGGGTCGAGCTTCAGAACTCTTACCTGTATATGAACATTAAGGACAAAAAGGATCAGGATTTTGCTCTGTCAGGCGTTAAGAACCGCAGGCTGTTTGAGGACACACCTGCCCGCAGTTCCTGCGGTTTAGCCTGACAGAGCAAAATCCCCTTTTTGTTCCTTGTTCATATATATTGACCGAGAATTGCTGTTATTCCAGGGCAGTCTCCGTATTACAAAAGAATTAAAAAAATAAGGAATTCCATGTTCGAAAAACAGGGTTTGAAGGTTATGGTAAAAGCTATGAGACAAGGCAGGAAGCACAAAGTTGCATTTTTGAATATATTGAAGTATTTTATGACTGAAAAACGAGGCATTCTTATCCTGGGTTTATAAGCCCGCAGGATTTTGAAGATAAGATATTATAAATTTATATATGAAAATTAAGACTATGTTGGAGAATACAAAATGACCCCTTCCTCAAACAACTGTGAAATAGTCCTTTACACTACACCTTATGGTACTATCAAAATAGATACCATTTTTCAGGATGAAACCATCTGGCTGACCCAGGCTAAAAATGAATGAAGCAGAAACCAGAGCAGAATTAATCGACCCGGCATTAAAAGCGTGTGGATGGGGTGAAGTTGCAGATACAAAACTAAAAGAGTTGATTCAATATGCACATAGATCAGGGGCCAGTGATGTTGTGATTATTTCAGCAAAAAATATTCTTGCTGAGAAAAACCTTGCTGACAAATGTAGAGAACCACGATGCGAGAATTACGGAATGTCAAAAAGCTGCCCGCCTCATGTTTCAGGATCCTCATGGTTTAGAAAACACCTTAAAACGTATACTAACGCCATTTTTTTTAAAATAGATGTTCCTTCTGAAGTTTTATTTTCATATGAGCGCCTTGAAATTTTTCGATTGCTCCATGAAATAGCAGCCGGTATTGAACATTCGGCAGTTAAAATGGGTTTTTTAAATGCACAGGCCTATGCAGGAGGTTCATGTAAAACAATATTTTGTCATGACCAGCCTGAATGTCTTGCCCTTTCTAAAAAAGGAGAATGCAGACATCCCAAGTCTGCAAGACCTTCAATGTCTGGATTTGGAATCAATGTGTCAAAGCTTTTCAAAATAGCCGGGTGGACTATGAACTGGGAATCTCATGATTCTGGTTTAACTACAATTAAAATGGCAAATGTTTGTGGTCTGGTGTTAATCCATTGATTGAATATTTGAGATTTTACTATAATTTATCCTTGTAATTATTTCATCTGGATCAGATTAAATTTTTTTTTGAATACCTTATCAAGAGTACGTGTTGGCACTATTTTTTTTAGTAAAGGCATAATTGTGCTCATTTTTCCGATTCGAATAATTGGTGGCGGTTCTTTTACCATTATGGATTTTACAAGTTTTTTTGCAAATTCATCAGCTGGCGTGGCTTTGTCTTGTGAGGTATTGGCACGCAATTTTATGGAATCATTCATAGAGCAATACCATGATTGAGGCTTAAGAATGCGCGTAACTAATGCTTTGGCGGACTCGCCAAATTGTGATTGAATTCCACCTGGCTGAACCGTAATGACGTTAATGCCAAAAATACTCAATTCCATTCGCAATGCATCGGAAAAAGAGTGTAAAGCAGCTTTACTTGCACAATAGGCTCCAGAAAAAGGGGTCGTGGTAATTCCGGATACACTTCCAATGTTTAGAATAAGACCATTGCCTTGTTCCTTCATGATTGGTGCAATTTTCTGGGTTATATAAAGCGCTGCAAAAACATTGGTTTGAAATTGCAATATTAATTCATTTGCAGGGATTTCGATTGATGGTCCCATGAGTGCGTAACCAGCATTGTTCACAAGTATATCAATCCTTTTTTTCTGATCTGTAACCTCTTTAATCACCTGCGCTATCTGGTTCTTGTTATTTACATCAAGGGCATGGGTGACCATGCCTTTCGCTCGTAAATCTTTTAGAGATTCAAGATGTCGTGCTGTGGCAATGACATGAAAACCACATTTATGAAACTCTTCACAAAGAGCGCGTCCAATGCCTGTTGAACACCCTGTAATAAATACAATTTTTTTATTCATATTCCCTCTCTATTCATTCAAAAACCTATTTTGTAAAAAATATATAATGAGTATATGTATATTAATTAGAATAATAAAGAATAACAGGTTTTTTTCTGATATTGTTATTTTTCAAGATTTAAAGGAAAATGAAATAATAAATTATATAGATGATTGATTCCATGAATAGACAACTAACTCAAATAATAAAATATAAATACTTGAATGAAAAAAAAAGGCTGTGCCTTGGGTTTATCCTGAAAGAATGGCTGGTAATTGCCTCTGGGGCAGGTTTAATTCTAACCGCTTTTTATACGAAGCATTTTCCGAGCTATTCAACCCAGGAAATACAGGTATTATTCATCCTGTTTGTGTTGTTTATTGCAGTAAATGGTCTGCGGGAAAGTGGAGCTATATTTAAAACAGCTCAAAACATGGAAAGAGGTAAAGCCCTATCGTTAAAGCTTATACTGACAACTTTTTTCTTATCCATGGTGGTAACAAATGATGTTGCTTTAATAGTAATGGTTCCACTTACATTATCACTTAATATCAATAAAAAAGATATTCTGGTTATTTTAGAGGCATTAGCTGCCAATTCAGGCTCTGCATTAACACCAATTGGCAACCCTCAGAATTTGTTCATCTATTGGTCATATGGTGTCAATCCTGGCACATTCATAAAAACAATTGCCCCATTCTCCTTGGTCTTTCTTGGATTGCTAATTGCATCTTCTTTATTTGTAAACGTAAAAACCAAGTTGAAAGAAATGACAGTACAAAAAATTAACAAAAAGGCATATGTCTATGGAGCCCTGCTTTTTATTGTTCTTCTAACGATTTTACATGTCCTGCCTGTTTTAAGCGGGATTGTTGTGATCCTTTTTGCTCTTATATTTGATCGAAAAACCCTGCACGTTGATTATGCACTACTATTTAGTTTATTATTTTTTTTTGGGATTGCAGACAATTTAAAAATTATACTGGTTTCTGAAATAAGTCATTCCGGGCATATTTTTTTGTTTTCAGCCCTGGCAAGCCAGGTCATGAGCAATGTGCCTGCAGCCCTGTTGTTTGCCAAATTCACATCAAACTGGCAGGCTTTGTTATGGGGTACCAATGCAGGAGGATTTGGGAGCCTGTTTGGTTCACTTGCAAATCTGATAGCCTACAAAATATATATTACACATGAAGCCACAAATAATACTGCTATGTTTACTGCAAAATTTCTTATAATGGGTTATGCGGCATTGTCTGTGTCAATAGGATTGTATTTTATTTGTTGTATTTAGATAAAGTCCTCTCTCTTGTCCCCCGGACATGGGATTAAAATGCAATTTTTTTAAAAAAATATACTAAACCAGCCTGCCTCTTTACGCGATATTACGGATATTTAGCTTGCCTATATCTTGAAAAAAGCTTATAAGACAAGTGTTTAGCTCAAACGATTATAAAAAACCGGTCTGCCATTAGGAGAGTAAAATGAAATTGATAACCTGGATATTGAGTTTTATGCTATTGCTATGTATGAATGCCTATGCTGAAAATATTAAAGACCCTTATAAAGACATTCATTATTATAAACTTGACAATGGATTGAAAATTTATCTTCTGACTAATGAAAAAGCTGTGAACACGAGGATATCAGTCACAGTCAATGTTGGGACTGATGTTGAAAATAAAAAAACATGCGGGCTTTCTCATCTTGTTGAACATATAGTTTTTCGTGACCAAAGAGTCCCCCATCGCGATTATGTGGATTACCTTGAAGACGAAGGTGCTACTTATGTCAATGGATATACAAGACGATATGAAACAGAATATTTTGCAACAATAGACAGCTCAAAATCTTATTGGATCGCAAAAATTTTTGCTCAGATGCTGTTTGATAAAAAAGTATCCGATAAAGACTTGAAAGCAGAAAGAGGAGCTATAACAGCAGAGACCGGTGAAAAAAACTGGTATGAAAAATATTTATGGGGTATTTCCACACTCATGGAAAAAGCTTCTCCACCAAAAGACAATTTATATATTGAAAGTTTTGGATTGGAACGTCTTAAAAAATTGCCACCTGATTATATAGAAAAACAAAATTATCGTATTTTTTCTTTAGAAGATGTCATGCAGCACTATGATGCCTACTATTATCCTGCAAACATGACACTTAAAATAGCAGGAAATTTTGATATAAAACAGATGAAATCCATCATAGAACAACATTATGGTCCAATCACTTTAAAAGGAACTGCCTCTGCAAAACATCCGCCTGAAAACCCAAAGCTGAACAATAAGCCTTTTTATCGTTTTATCGAGGAAAGTGGTTCCAATACCGGATATATTGGTGGAAAGTATATTTTGGATAACTATAAAAAATATCTTATACTTAAGGCTTATACAAAAAATCTTGCTAAAAGGCTTCAACAATATCTTAGAAATAAGCTGGGAACTACCTACAGCATCAGTTCATCTCATTTTGGTGACAGAAAAGCCTATATCGCAGCAATATGCTTTGATGGATTGCACAAAGAATTTGAAAATAATCTGCAAATTGTAAAAAAAACAATACAAAAGGATAGAGAACATTTAGATGATAAAATTATTTTTGATGCACTAAAAGATTATAAGAAAAACTATACATCTGTTGAGCATGACAGTAGATCTCTTATGTCCCTTATAAGCACCGCGGAAAGCTTGCGTGAAAAACATAATATTTCAGACAAATCCTCGTTTGAAATATTTCAATCCATCACTCCAGATGAGTTTAGAAATATTATCAAAACCACTTTTAAACCTGAAAATAGTTACTCATATATATACAGGGACTATTATTTTTTTCCCATGGAAATGTTATTGTTATCAATTATTACAATAATCACATTATTCCTTGCATATTATAAAATAAATCTCATTGACAGAATTAAGAAAGCGATTTCATATACTAAAAGAGATGTTTTAATGAAACGTAGATTAAGCAATCGTTTTCTTGGGGTCATGGTGTTTATTTCTGCTTCTATTATAGCATCTTTGTCATTTGCATGGCTTAAGTATCTTGGACAGAAATATATCATGGGGGATGGTTTTTATATTTCCACCATTGATATTCCATACAGCTATATTATAACGATAGTGAGCCCGTTTTTATATATTATTTTGTTTTTGGTGATTTATAGATTTTTGTTTAATTATTATGCACATATGGATGTGATTAAAAATAAAATATATTTGGTTGGCAACAAAATTCAAAGTATACACAAAGACCATATTAAAGATATGGTAATAGAAAAATGGACCATTAAAAATTTTTTTAAAAACAAGGGATATTCCATTCTTTTTTGGAAGCCTGTACTGAGAATCCAGACAGATCAGGGTCAATCCTATTATCTTAGAACAAATAATGCAAAGTATTTAAAAGAAGATTTAGAAAAATGGTTAAATAATGTTTGATACAAGAAAATTGACTTTAATAAAATATATCTATATATTTACTATATGGAAAAACATAAAGAAAAATACTTAAAAGACTATAGAGTACCGCCCTTTCAAGTTGATCACATCGATTTACAATTTGATATATTTGATGATTTTACTAAGGTCAGATCAATTTTGAAAATTTATAAAAATCCTGATTTTAAAGATAAAACATGCCCTTTAATTTTTGATATTAAGGATTTAAAAATTGAGTCTGTTATTGCTGATAATATGGTATTAATGCCGGCTGAATATGAGATTGGAAAAGAATATTTTAAACTTGCACGAACTCCTGAAAAATTTACTCTTGAGTTTGAGACTATTCTTAAGCCCCATAAAAATGTATCTCTGGAAGGTCTATATAAATCAGGAGATATCCTTTGTACACAATTGGAAGCAGAAGGTTTTAGAAAAATCACTCCATTTCCTGACAGACCAGATGTCATGGCAAAATATTCCTGTATTATCACAGCTGACAAAAAAAAATATCCTGTTCTTCTTTCCAATGGAAATCGTCTTGACTCAGGGGACCTTAAGGATGGAAGGCATTTTGTAAAATGGGAAGACCCTTTTAGGAAACCTTGTTACCTTTTTGCTCTTGTTGCAGGAGATCTTGCCTTGATAAAAGATAAATTTTTAACCCGATCTAAACGGGAAATCGAATTAAATATTTATGTTGAAAAAGAAAACAGAGATAAATGCGGGCATGCAATGGATTCTCTCAAACAGGCAATGCAATGGGATGAACAACGCTTTGACAGAGAATATGATCTTGACTTGTTCCAGATTGTTGCTGTTAATGATTTTAATGCAGGGGCAATGGAAAACAAAGGGCTTAATATATTTAATTCAAAATATATACTTGCAGATTCTGAAACTGCCACGGATTTGGATTGTTTTAATATTCAGAGAATAATTGCCCATGAATATTTTCACAATTGGTCTGGTAATAGAATAACTTTGAGGGACTGGTTTCAATTATCGTTAAAAGAAGGGTTAACTGTATTCAGGGATCAGGAATTTTCATCTGACATGCATTCAAGAAGCGTGAATAGAATTACAAATGTTAAAACGCTTCGTGCATTACAATTTCCAGAAGATTCAGGGCCAATGACGCATCCTGTTAGACCACCTTCATATATTGAGATGAATAATTTTTATACAATGACTGTGTATGAAAAAGGTGCAGAAGTCATTCGAATGGTTTTTACAATACTTGGTAAAGATAATTTTAAAAAAGGCTTAAACAAATATTTTGAAAAATATGATGGAATGGCTGTTACTATTGAAGACTTGTTAGCTTGTATGGAAGATGTTTCAAAACAAGATTTTTCACAATTTATGTTATGGTATTCTCAATCAGGAACACCATTGGTTCAAGTCTCAAGGTCCTATGACAAAAAAGAAAAGACTTTAAAATTAAATTTTATTCAGACCTGTGAACCTGATAAAAATCAGGAGGTTAAATTGCCTTTCCACATTCCGGTGAAAATGGGATTAATAGATGGACAAGGTAAAGATATTACTCCTGAAGGAGCTTCTTTTTTTAATTTAAAAAATGCCAGGGACTCCTTTGTTTTTAATAATGTACCAGAGGATGCCATACCTTCTATTTTCAGAGAATTTTCAGCCCCTGTAAAAATCAAAACAGATTATACCAATGATGAACTTGCATTTATAATGGCACATGATTCAGACATGTTTAACAGATGGGATGCATCTCAGGAAATATATTTTAATGAAATTATTAAACTCACAAAAAATATAAGCTCCATACATGATGCCAGGATATCTTCATACCTTATAAATGCATTTAAAGCGCTTTTAAATGATTCTTCTTCAAGCAAGGCATTCCTTGCAAAGGCATTATCTCTTCCCAGTGAAAATGAGATTGCAGAAAAATTTATGATTATTGATGTTGATGCAATTCACAGCGCAAGAAATCATTTAAAAACAAGTCTTGCCATTGAGTTTAAAACCCAGATTGAATCTTTGATTGCCCAATGTTCAGATACTGATTCCCTTGATCTTTCTTCTGATGCCATGGCAAAAAGAGATTTAAAAAACCTTCTTCTTTCATATATCGGTATTATTGGGCAGGACAATATTCTTTTAAAACTTTTTGAACTCTATCAAAACGTTTCCAATATGACCGATGAAATTGCTCTTTTTACAATATTAACGGATATTGACTCAAAATACAGAACAAAAGCCATTGATATTTTTTATGATAAATGGAAAAACAATACCCTTGTTTTGGATAAATGGTTTGCTATTCAAGCAGTATCAAGTTGTAAAGATACAATAGAAAATGTTAATAATCTTGTAAACCATCCTGATTTTTCCATAAAAAACCCCAATAAGGTCAGGGCATTGATTGGAAGCTTTGCAATGTTTAACCCTGTTAATTTTCATAGAGAAGATGGCAGGGGTTATGAGTTTTTATCTAACCAGGTAAAAATTTTAGATAAAATCAATCCCCAGATAGCGTCAAGAATGGTTGCCATGTTTAATAATAGAAAAAAATATGATTCCAATAGAAATAATTTAATGAAAAAACACCTGGAAAATATTATTTCACAGCCTGAGCTTTCAAAAAATGTTTATGAAATTGTATCAAATGCTCTTAAATAAATTTTAAAAAAATCTTTATTTAAAGCCGGAAAAAATTAATATTATTTTTTTCAATTTCTGCCATATTAAACATTGATTTTATATCAATTATAGATCCATTCTGCATAAGCGTTGATTTAAATTCAGATAATTTTTTCGTTTTATATTCTTTATGTGAAACTGCAACAATAAGGGCAGATAAATCTTTTAACTCGTTAAACTCAACCAGATCAACATCATAAAATTTTAAAGCTTCTTTTGGATCTGCAATAGGGTCATGGACACAGACATCTACACTATAGGATTTAAGTTCATCTATAATATCAATTACTTTTGTATTCCTGAGATCAGGACAATCCTCTTTAAAAGTAAGTCCAAGTACACCGACTTTAGAATTTTTAATATTAATTCCCTGATTGATCATCATTTTTATTGTTTTTTCAACAATAAATTTTGCCATATTATCATTAATCCTTCGACCCGCAAGTATTATTTCGGGATGATATCCTTCGGATTCTGCTTTAAAAGTTAAATAATACGGATCAACACCAATACAATGCCCCCCCACAAGCCCGGGGCTAAAGGGAAGGAAATTCCATTTTGTATTAGCAGCATCAAGCACATTTTTTGTATCAATTCCAAATTTGTCAAAAATCAATGCTAATTCATTCATTAAAGCAATATTAAGGTCTCTTTGGGTGTTTTCTATAACTTTAGCAGCTTCAGCCTCTTTTATGGTATTGGTTTTATGGATTCCGGCTTTAATAATAGTTTTGTAGAGTTCACCGATTTTATCAAGGCTGTCCCTGGTGTCGCCTGAAACTACTTTTACAATTTTTGATAAAGTATGTTCTTTATCACCGGGGTTAATTCTTTCAGGAGAATATCCGACATTAAAATCTTTTTTCCAAATATATCCTGATTCTTTTTCCAATATAGGAACACAGATATCTTCAGTAACTCCGGGATAAACAGTAGACTCAAATACTATGACAGCACCCTTTTTCATATATTTACCAGCAACTTGTGATGAAGATATAATATATTTCAGATCAGGGGTTCTTGATTTGTTGATTGGAGTTGGGACGGCTATGATAATAAAATCCGCATCACTTATAGATGTCGGATCATTAGTTGGAATAAAAAATTTTGCTTTTTTAAATTCTGATGTTGATACTTCTCCTGTAGGGTCAATCATATTTTTGCTGTTTTTAATAATTTCAATTTTCAAGTCATAGCCAATGGTATGAAATTTTTCCCCAAAATGGACAGCCAATGGCAATCCTACGTAGCCAAGTCCTATAACAGCAATCTTTGTTTCTGACTTCATAGTATTTTAAACCTTTTAATTAAATTTTATAATATGATTTATACCAATCAATAAATTTAGCAATACCCTCTTCTACTCCTGTCTTGGGTAAAAAATTAACATCTTTTATCAATTTATCAACATTAGCCCAGGTAGCAGGCACATCGCCAGCCTGTAATGGTAAAAATTTTTTTTCTGCTGTTTTCCCCAAAGCTTTTTCAATGGCTTTAATATAATCCATTAAAGAGACAGGGTTATTATTGCCAATGTTGTATAGTTGATACGGAGCAGCACCTGAAGCGGAAGGATTGGGGTTGTCAAAGGAAAAATCTTCAGCAGGTTTTGGAATATTTTTAATGATTCTGAATACTCCTTCAATAATATCGTCAATATAGGTAAAATCTCTCTTCATATTACCATTATTAAAAACTTTAATAGGCTTGTCTTCAATTATTGCCTTTGTAAACAGGAAAAGTGCCATATCAGGTCTTCCCCAGGGACCATATACAGTAAAAAACCGCAAACCGGTTGTGGGAAGCTTGTATAAATAGCTATAAGTATGTGCCATAAGTTCATTTGCTTTTTTTGACGCTGCATATAAACTGATTGGATGATCAACATTGTGTGTAACGGAAAAAGGCATTTCAGTATTTAGACCATAGACTGAACTGCTTGAAGCATACACCAGGTGTTTTACATTAGTGTGCCTGCACCCTTCTAAAATATTAGCAAAACCTACAAGATTTGAATCAACATAGGCTTCAGGGTTGTCAATGCTATACCTGACACCTGCCTGAGCTGCAAGATTTACAACATAATCAAAACCAGTTGATTTAAAAATCTCTTTGATTTCTTTTCTATTTTCAAGGCTTGCCAGTTTAAATATAAAATCTTTTTCTTCTTTTAAAAAATTAAGGCGGGTCTTTTTCACATTAACATCATAATAATCATTAAGATTATCAATCCCGACTACTTCAAAACCTTCTTTAAGCAAACGGGAGCATAAGTGAAAACCGATAAAACCTGCTGAACCTGTAACAAGAATCTTCATAAAATAACCTTTAATATTGATATTAGCATAGATTACTAAAGGTTCTAAAATAGCATATTCAATTGTTTTTATCTATATGTTTAATATAATATAATGTTGCACCAATGGGGGCAAAAGATAAAAAAAGGATATTGAAAAACGGGATTAAAAATAAAAGCCCGAATCCAATATTGAAAAAAAGATTTTGTTTAAAGAGCCTTAATCGTTGTTTTAAAGGATACATTCTTCTTGCAGGAATAAGATCAGTATTATCCCAGGCAAGAAAAGTGCTGGCAATAAGGGAAGATATGATTGCTATGACAGATCCCAGGGGAGTTAAAAATCCTATAAACATAACAATTAAACTTAAAACTATGGGTAATAATGCCCTTGGGATTTCTTGTTTGATAAGATAAATAAACAGATTTATCTTGGATGTATTATCCGGGTATATTTCTTTGCCGGTTATAATATTTTCAACTTTTCTTGACATATAATCCATTATAAAAAGGCAAAATAAAAACTGGGCAATAAAATATGCTATCAATGCTGAAAGGGATGCAAGAAGAATGGTTACAATCCATGAAAATATTTTCCACAAATATAAAAGCATTCCTGAATCAGGCATTTTCCAGATATAGTTTAATAATTGTGAATGAAAATATAAAACCGCACCTGACAATGCAATGGCTAAAAATAACACAACAAGAAATCGTAAAACACCTAAGAATAACAGCTGAGGCTTTTTTATTCCCATTAAAAAGCCTTTAAAATTATATTCAATACCTTTTATTAAACTCATTTTTATATCTCAATTAAAATTAAAAAAACATTCTCATACTCAACAACCATCATAGTCAACAACCATCATAGTCAACAACCATAAGGAGTAGAAAAATAATCTATTTTATTATTTTTTTCCATCTTTTTATAAAAAAGATTTTGGAAAAGTGATATCTCCTGATTTTTAAAAGATACCAATGACCCAATAAAAAATATATAATAAATACGATAGACAAATTCTGAGACAATACCTAATATTTCATCTTTTCTCAATTCCATATTATCAAGCCAGTCTTTTAAAGTTTTAACATAATGAACCCTGAAATTTTCAGATGACATTAGTTCAAAACCAGAACTGAAAGCATGACCAATAAGCTCATGATTCTGTAAAAGTTCTCCACCTGGAAACATATATTTATCTAAAAAAGAATTCTCATATCCTTTTTTTCGTTTCTCATTAGTTGTTATTGTATGCTGTAAAAAAAGTCCATCCGGCACAAGGCAATCATATGCTTTTTTAAAAAAATCAGGCATGTTTTTTTCTCCAACATGTTCAGACATGCCAATACAGGAAATTTTGTCATACAATTTTTCTCCAAGGTCTCTATAATTAAAAATTTTTACTTTGCATTGATTTGCTAAACCTTGATTTTTTATCCATTTATCTGCATATTTTTTTTGTTCTTGACTCAGAGTTATTCCGGTTGCTTTTACACCATAATTTTTTGCAGCATATATTAAAAAATTACCCCATCCGCAACCAATATCCAATAAATTTTCTCCTTGTTTAAGGCGTAATTTTTTACATATTATATCCATTTTATTATATTGTGCCTGATCCATTGATGTTGTTTCGCTGGAATAATACCCACAGGTGTATCCCAATGTTTTACCAAGAAAAAGTTTATAAAAATTACTTGGAACATCATAATGATATTGGATATTTTTCTTTTCTTTTTTTTTTGCAATTGAAAAAATATTATTAATAAATTTGGTTATGGGCATTCTTCTTTCAGTATTGATTAATTTTTTACAGGCAATATCATATAATTCAATTAAATTGCCTTTGATATCAAAATACCCTTTGATAAATGCTTCACCAAGGGATAAAGCATCAGGAGAAACAAGACCTTTTAAAAATCGATTGTCTTTTATGTGAAGTTTAAATTTGATTTTATTATGACCCGTGGTATATTTTTTACCACTTATATCAATGACTTCCATTGGCAAATTTTCATTTTTAATGATTTGAATAAACTTGTTTAGAATGAATTTATCTTTAATTGATATTAATGAAGACATTGTATATCCCTCATATTAAATGTTATAATAACAACCAGATTAAAAATTATTGAAAAAAACAAGCTATAATAATAGTTACATAAAAGAAAATTAAAATAAAAACAATGATTAAAAGAAATATTTCTGAATCTGCCATATGGAAGACTATTATATATACCAATATTATTTTTTTTATAATCAGTCTAATCTTAACCGGTAGTGATTTAAAATTTGACATACACCCTTTTTCAGCTCTTAGTCCCTCAAACAAGAGTCTTGTTGGACTTGGAGCTTCAGGCACTTTTTCCATAAATAATTACCATGAATGGTGGTCTTTAATTACTGCAAATTTTTTACATGGCAGTTTAATACATATTTTGTTTAATATGCTTGCCGTGTATCAATTGGCACCACTAATCTCTAAGGTTTACGGGCAATATAGAATGTTTATTATTTATATAATTTCGGGTGTTTTTGGATTTTATCTTTCTTATATTGCAGGCATACAAATTACCATAGGCGCTTCCGGTTCAATTTGCGGGCTTATTGGAGCAAGTTTTTATTTTGGCAAATCAAGGGGCGGAGTTTTTGGAAGGGCACTCTATAAACAAACTGTTTCCTGGATTATTTTTATTATTATTTTTGGAATACTTGTTCCAAATATAAATAATTGGGGGCATGGTGGAGGTCTGATTTCCGGAATTTTTCTTGGAATGGTACTTGGGTATAACGATAGAATTAAAGAAAATAAATTCCATAAGATTTCAGCATTGATTTTAGCACTGATAACATTATGTGTATTGATCTGGTCATTTATTTTTTATTTTAAATTTTTCTTTTAATCCATTGACATAAAAATAAATTGGACTATTTTAATTAAATAAAAATTTAAATTAATCTAAGAGAATATATAAATGAATGACAATTTGGATGATTTTGTTAATCAGCTTCAGGATAAAATTAATACTGAAGCAAAAGGTGTTTTAGGTGATCAGGGATTTGAAAGATGGCAAAACCCAAAATATCGTGGGAAAATTCAGGGATTTAATGCCCATGGCAGGATAACCGGTGTATGTGGTGACACCATGGAGCTTTTTTTAAAAATTGAAAATGATCTTGTTATAGATGCATCATATTTAACTGATGGGTGTGGTACCAGCAATGTCTGCGGATCTTTTGCAGCTGAAATGACCATTGGAAAAACTTTTAATGAATTACCACAAATTTCAGGGGAAGCTATTTTGGGCAGATTAGGTACAGTACCACAAGAAGAACAACATTGTGCTTTTCTGGCTGCATCCACTATACAAGAAGCTTTAGATGATTATATGAAAACAAAAATTTAATTAGTGACTAATAAATTTAAGCAGCCAGAAATCATTATATAAATGTTTAATAACCTTAATCACGCTTTCAAGCTTCATATCAAGTTCTCTGTTTTGAATATCGGTAATTATTTTATATATAACCTCAAACCGGATTCTATCTTTTTTGGTTAATATTTTAAGGCTGCCGTTTTCTGATGAATTAAGCCATTTAATTTCATTAAGAGATTTTTTTGAATGAATTTCAGGTGCTCTTTTATCCCTGAAAATATAAAATGTTGTATTTGGATGTTCCCAGACCACGCTATTAAAGTTTTTAATTCTTGCAGAAAATGATTTACCGTCAATATGTAAAAAGCCAATAAAAATATCTTTATTATCAACATCTTTAATCATGATATGTTCCGGGAGTTTTTTTCTGCCTAAACTTGTTTTGGATGTATTAATCTCAACATCCTCCATCATGTTTTTGACAATGATATTAACTTTCCCGGTATCATCCGAATCGCTGACAATCATGTATTTTTCATATTCTTCAGCAGTTTTTTCTTCATAGTTTGCTAAAATCTTTTTAATTTTAGTCATTTCTTTTTGTTCTTCATCAGACAAGGCTTCTATATTTAAATATTCTCTTATCCAGGCAATTTGTTGTTTAAGCTTTTCTAATTCTTCGGAGATTTCATTATCAAATCCCGGGGAATTTTCTATCTTTTGTGGTAAGGGAATATTTTCTTTTCTAAATTTATAATAATCAGATGCCTTGTTAAGCATATTTCTGATGCTGATACTATTAAGGATTATTTCAAAATCTTCTTCTAAAAGTATGTCGTTAATATCCACATCGAATTTTTTTGCTCGAAACACCAGGAGCTCTTTCATCTCTTCGTTAGAAGGAGTGTTAATAGCAATTATGTCTTTTGACATTCTTTGTACAATTGATTCATCAAAAATATGAGAATATTCTTCCCATCTGTCCGGGAAAAAATTAAAAATAATCAAGCAATTTGGAATATGTGTAAAAAGCTCTTTAATGCCTTCACCAAATTTAATTAATAATTCTTCATTAAATTTGAGACCTTCCAATTGATCAAAGACCAATATTAATGGTTCATCCTGGATAGAAAGTTTTCCTAAAACAGAAATTGCTTCCAATGCGAATTCTTCAGTATTGATTTTTTCATTTATATTCTCAAGACCTGTGACTCTAATCTCATATGCTGATAATTCATGACCAATAAGCCATTTGCGGACAATTTCTCTCCTTGAAAAATCAGGGTATGAGCAGTATTTTACAAAAGCTCTTACAACATCTGCACCTGTGCCCCAGCCTTGTGTTGAACCCCACCATTTAAGAGTCCTTTTTTCAATACCAAGCCAGTTTTTCATCCTTTTTTCGTCATTATCAGTGCTGCCAAGTTTTTTTAATAAATTAAGATGATCTTTTTCAAGCATCCGTTTCATGGCAAGCATTTTAGGCATTGGTTTTTTTTGTTTTTTTACATCGTTTATAAATATATTAGAAAAACTTTTTGCCAAAAGATATTCAATTTGAGTGTAAGGTGTTCCAGGGACCTTTTGCACAAGGGATTCTACAATTCTTGCATAGATATGATAAAAAATTGCATCCGGGTTATTGGGCTGGCGAATAAACAAAATCCTGTTACTATTAATAATGTCCTTAGCAAGACGCATAATAAGATGAGTCTTGCCTGCACCAGGATCGCCGGCAACTATAACGCCTCTAGATTGATGGTTTTTATCATCATTAATTTCATCAATAATAGATTTAAGCCTTGTAAACTGATCATTAAAAAGAGTTTTTAAATCAACATGATCTTGAAAAGGATTATCAACTCTGCTGACACCATAGGGATTAACACTTTTTTTTCTTTCAGTAGTTTTCATAGTCTTATCTTTAATATATGTTATAAAATATAAATAAATATTAATTTTGATAGCCTAATGACCAATTTAAGTCAATAGTAAACTGATTTTACACAAATTTTACATAGTATAGTTGTAAGAAATTATATATAAAACTATAAACAGATTAATGAAAAATAAATTGGAAAAAATTGCAATAGTCAGTATCTCAGGCATATTCCCCGGTGCTGAAAATTTAAATATATTTTTAAATAATCTCCAGAAGAAAAAAAATGCGATTATTGATATACCAGAAGAAAGATGGATACTTTCCAGGGATATTGCAGTTTCAAAAGAATATAAACCTGATACTGCATTTTGCAGCAAAGCCGGAATAATTGAAAATTTTTCCTTTGATGCCGATGGCTATTTAATTGATAGAGATTTTTTATCAAATCTTGATTATACCCATCAATTAGCTCTTAGTGCAGGAAGAGAAGCATTGGAAAAATGCTATATAAATGATGAAATTAAGAAACGATGCGGTGTGATCCTTGCCTCAATATCACTTCCCACTGAAAAGGCATCAATGTTTGCCTGGGATATTCTGCACAATAAAAAGCAACCTGATTTAAATTCGAGTTGGGCTGCCTCGGTTTTATCTTTTCCCGCTGCTGTTTTAGCAAGAAGCCTTGGACTATATGGAGGCTCTTATACCCTTGATGCAGCTTGTGCTTCTTCTCTTTATTCAATTCAACTCGGTTGCAGGGAACTTTGGCAGGGTAATGTGGATATGATGATTACAGGAGGTGTGTCACGACCTGATTCCCTTTATACTCAAATCGGGTTCTCACAACTTCAAGCCTTGTCTCCAACTGGTAAATGTTCTCCGTTTGATCTGGGAGCAGATGGTCTGGTTGTGGGTGAAGGAGTTGGTATTATTGTATTAAAAAGACTAAAAGATGCTATTGAATGTAAAGATAAAATTTATGGGATAATTTCAGGAATCGGTCTTTCTAATGATATAGAAGGCAATCTTGTAGCTCCTGCTTCTGAAGGTCAGATAAGAGCTTTAAACAAGGCATATAGCCAAGCTTGCTGGTCTATGGATCAAATTCAATATATTGAATGCCATGGATCTGCAACTCCTGTTGGAGACAATACCGAGCTTTTTTCCATGATAAATGTGCAAAAACAATTAAAAAATCCATCGTCGATATTACCGGCAAAATTATCCATAGGATCTGTAAAGTCCATGATAGGACATCTTTTAACAGGTGCTGGAGCTGCAGGTATGATAAAAACTCTATTGGCAATGGATAATAAATTTTTACCTCCTTCTTTAAATTTTTCTGGTCCTCCGGAAAATAGCCTTTTAAATGATTCATGTTTTAAAGTCCAAACCGAGATAGAAGAATGGAAAACCAATGATTCAACAACAACTCGAAAAGCAGGAGTCAGCGCTTTTGGGTTTGGAGGTATTAATGCCCATGTTTTAATAGAAGAATATAAATCTGATCAGAAAACAGACTTTTTTATACCTTTAAAAAAGTCTGTTAAAGATATCCCGATAGCTGTTGTTGGTATGGCTGCAATTACAGGTTGTAATAATGATGTTTTTCAATTAGATGATCTTATTCTACAGGGTAAGTGCCCTGCCCCGAAATTTAATGATGCCATAAAGAAGCAATGTTTTTTTATTGAAAAATTACCAATTTCAGACCATGAATTCCATATCCCACCAAATCAGATTGATGATATTCTTCCCAATCAATTGTTAATGTTAAAACTTGCTAAAATAGCACTTATGGATGCAGGTATTAATGAACGGCCTTTAAAAAACGAAAAAAACAGATATGATTTTGGTGCTGCCCTTGGTATTGAATTTGATTTTAAAGCTACAAATTATTATTTAAGATGGAAATCCAAGCCAAATTCTATTTTAAAACCTTTGACTGCAACCAGGACATTAGGAGCGCTCGGAGGAATCATTGCAAGCAGAATCGCCAGGGAATTTAAATTGGGTGGTCCGTGTTTTACTGTTGGTGCAGGCAGAAATTCAGGGTTAAAAGCCATTGACATAGGGTTGAAATCCATTAAATCAGGTGAAACCAATACCTTTTTATGTGGTTGTGTTGATATGGCAATCAATCCTGTGCAATATGAGCTTAATCAAAGTTTAATACCTGATAAAATTAAAAATGACAATATCATACCTTCCGAAGGTGCCTGCGCTATTATATTAAAACCTCTTGATAAGGCTGTTAAAGACAATAATAAAATATATGGAATCATAAAAGGTGTTGGTAAAGCATCCTCAGGTGAATTTATACATGAAAGGCACAGGGACATTTCCAAGATTAAAACCATTTACCAATTATCATTGGATAGATGCCTTAAAAATAGTTCCTCAGCTTTAAAAGATATTCAATATTATGAATTTAATTCAATGGGATTTGACAATATTGATGAGATTATTAATAAATCGTGTTTTTCACCAGAAACAATTTTTGACTCACCAGGAAATGGTATTGGTGATACAAGAGGAATATCAGGACTTTTATCATTTATTAAAACAATATTATGGATAAAAAATACTGATTTAAATAATGACCATGAAAAAAAACAGGCATGTATAGCTTCAATCAGTGATGATGGGGAATGTACCCATGTACTAATTGAAAATCAATTCTCTGATCAAAACCGAATTTTTGATAAAGATCATGGGGGTCAAGAACAAATAAAATTTGATCCAAATCTGGTTGTAAAAACTTCAGAAGATACTGCAAAAGCTCATGGAAGATTTCTTGAGTTTACAAACAATAATATGAAAGCTTTGGAAAAGCAATTTACAGCTTTAACTGATCTTGCATCAAATAATTATCAACAAAAACCTTTATTTGACAGAGATCAATGTCTGGAATTTGCCATTGGGAAAATTGCAAATGTTTTAGGGGAAAAATTTGCAATAATTGATACTTACCCTGTTAGAGTGAGGCTGCCTGGTGAGCCATTAATGCTTGTTGACAGGATTATGGATATCAAAGGAGAAATGCTTTCATTAAATTCAGGCAAAATCATAACTCAACATGATGTTAAAGGGGATGCATGGTATCTTGATGGTGGGAAAGCTCCTGTTTCCATTGCAATTGAAGCAGGACAGGCAGATTTGTTTTTGTGTTCATATTTAGGCATTGATCACAGGGTAAAAGGTATTAGAAGTTATAGACTGCTTGATGCAAAGGTGACTTTTCACAGATCCCTTCCTGAACCCTCAGAAACCATTGAGTATCATATTGAAATCGACAGGTTTTTAAGTCAGGGAGAAGTATATCTCTTTTTTTTCCATTATAAAGGATATATTAATAACGAACTTTTTATTTCAATGCGTGATGGTTGTGCTGGATTTTTTACTCCGGAAGAAGTTGAAAATTCAGGCGGTATAATTTTAAAAACAGATGATACAAAAAAAATATCAAAAAAGAAAAAATTTAAATTCCCTCTTGAATTTAACATAGATAATTTTGATGATGCAAAAATAGAAGCTTTAAGAAATCTTGATCTTGAATATGCTTTTGGTTCCCGGTTTAAAAATATAACATTAGGTAAATCCATGCGATTGCCAGGTAAAAGAATGCATTTAATTGATCGAGTAACAAAAATTGATCCGAATGGAGGACGATTCGGATTAGGATCAATTACTGCTGAAGCAGACATTAAAAAAGATCATTGGTTTTTAACTTGTCATTTTATTGATGACATGGTAATGCCTGGTACCTTGATGTATGAATGCTGTTCCCATGCATTAAGAATTTTCACATTGAGAATGGGATGGGTCTCATCTAAAGATAATGTCTATTATGATATTATTGAAGGCGTTGAAAGTGATTTAAAATGCCGGGGACCTGTCACAAGAGAAACAAAAAAAGCAGGCTATTATATTGAAATAAAAGAAATCGGTTATAACCCTGAGCCTTATATAATTGCAGATGCTCATATGTTTTCCGATGATTTGCAGATTGTATTTTATAAAAATATGGGAATTAAAATAAAAGGTCTGACCCAAAAAGAAATTCAAGATATGTGGCAATAGAAATATTATAATATTTTAGATAATTTTGATTATTAGGATAATAAATGAAATACTCAAAGGTATTTATTGAAGCATTTGGTTATGAACTTGCTCCGAATGTAATAACTACTGATGAAATTGAACAACGGCTTCAACCATTTTATGATACCTCGGGATTTAAGCCGGGGCAGCTCCAGGCACTTACAGGCATAAAAGAGAGGCGTTTCTGGGATATTAACCATTCGATTTCAGAACAGGCTTCTAAAGCTGGGAAAAAAGCAATTGATGAATCCGGAATATCTCCTGATTATATTGAATCACTGGTTTTTTGTGGGGTTTGCCGGGAAGGGTTTGAGCCTGCAACTTCATGTGCAATTGCAGATAATTTAAATATCAGCCCAAATGCCCAGGTCTATGATGTCTCAAATGCCTGCCTTGGTGTAATAACCGGAATGATTCAGGTTGCAAACGAAATTGAACTTGGTAATATTAAAGCAGGTCTTGTGGTCTCATGTGAAACTTCCAGACAAATAGTTGATTCAACCATAGATGAAATAAACAAAAATAACAATCTGGATTTTTTTAAAGAGGCGATTGCCACCTTGACAGGAGGATCTGGTGCTGTGGCTGTTTTATTATCAGATGGCAGTTTTTACAATCATAATAAGCACAAGATAAAAGGCGCTGTTATAAAAAATTCCATCCAATATCACAGGCTCTGCAAATGGGGATTCAGTGATAAAGGCATGCCAGTCAATTCAAAGATAATAATGAGAACCAGGGCAAATGAGGTACTTGAACATGGGGTTGAACTTGTAGTAGATACTTTTAATGAATTTTTAAAAGAATTTAATATATCCAAAAAAGATATTGATAAAATAATTGGTCACCAGGTAGGGTCTTTACATCACCAGGCTTTTTATAATGCCCTGGGAATTGATATGAATAAGGATTTTGCAAGCTTTCCATTTTTGGGAAATATTGGTACGGTATCATTACCAATAACTGCAGCTATTGCAGATGAGCGAGGGTTTTTAAATAAAGATGATTTTGTATGTTTCCTTGGTGTTGGAAGTGGACTGAATTGTTTAATTATGGGTATTCAATGGTAAATAGCAGATTAATAAACAATAAAATTACATCAAATAAGGAATTTGAGGATATTTATCCTTATAAACCAAATTATTTTAATAATAATGGTTTTAAAATGCATTATATTGATAAAGGTAAAGGTAAACCTGTTTTAATGATACATGGCAATCCAACATGGTCTTTTTATTATCGGAGACTTATTGAACAATTTTCCAAAGATTACCGCACTATTGCACCGGACCATATTGGGTGCGGATTTTCAGATAAGCCTTCATGTAAAAATTATAATTACACCCTTGAAAACAGAGTGTCAGATCTTGCAAGGTTTATTAATCATCTTGATTTAAAAGAAAAAATTATTTTAATTGTCCATGACTGGGGAGGAATGATTGGTCTTGCATGGGCATTGGACAATATTTCAAAAATTGAAAAAATTATTATTACAAATACAGCTGGATTTTTTTTACCTGAAACCAAAAAATTCCCTTTGCGGTTAGCTATAATTAAATATTTTACACCCTTTGCAATACCTGCTGTTCTTGGTTTTAATTTATTTTCTTTTAGTGCTCTTTATCTTGCATCAAAGAAAAAACTTTCTAAAAAAGTAAAAGCTGGTCTTATTGCTCCTTATAATTCCTGGAAAAATCGTATTGCAACTTTAAAATTTGTTCAGGATATTCCAATATCAAAAAATGATTTATCATATAAAACAGTTAAGATGGTTGACGAAAATTTATATAAAATTAAAAAATTACCAACTATGTTTTTATGGGGGGATAAAGATTTTATTTTTGATAAACATTTTTTAAATGAATGGAAAAAAAGAATCCCCAATGGAAAATTTTATATTTTTAAAGACTCAGGACATTATATTTTTGAGGATAAGCCTGAAGAAACATTATCTCTAATCAAACAATTTTTAGAAAAATAATGTCTCTTTTTTGACTTTTTTTTAATGCTCAGGTAATAATTAACCATGGCTGATAAATCCAAAGAAAAAAAATCAAAAGAAGAAAAGAAAAAAGAAAAAGCTGAAAAAAAAGCTTTGAAAAAAGAAGCTAAGCTGGCTAAAAAAAAAGCCAGGCTTGATGCCAAGAAAAAAAATACAAAAGAATCAGTTTCAAAAGAGTCAAATAATGATAAAAAACCTTCTAAAAAAAGTTTTTTAACCATTAAAAAATTAATATTTTTTTCTTTATTTATATTGGTTCTCATGGGCGGAGGATTTTTTATCTATAAAACATATTTTAAAGCTCCTGAGGAACCAATTGTATATAAATCTGTGGTATTAAAAAATGTAAACCTGCCCGATGAAATGCTTCAATTTTCATTTGAGCATATAAATGATTTATATTTTGCATTGGTTACCTATAATTTAAGAATTTTTTTAATTACAAATGAGATTGATAGAATTACTAAAATAGGTAACGAATATCCTGAGCAGGCTAAAATTGCTGAAAAAGAAAAAAAGAACTGGACCAAGGTAAAAGAAAACGTAATAAAAAAATTTGATAAAATTGAAAAACAAATAAGAGAATTATATGTTTTATATAATGTTAATAAAGAACAGGGTAAAAAAAAAATTAAAGAAAAAACCAAGGAACTTATTGATCAGGCAAATGGAGCTTTGATTTCTTTAGACCCGTTTATTGAGAAGATCAAAGTCAATAAAGCACCACCACCTCAAGGTTTTATAAACAATACAATATTTAAGATAAAAAATATATTCCAATGAATCAATTTGTAAACATTGCCCAGGGGCTTAAAACTGCAGCTGAAAATTTTCCTTTTAAAAGAGCTGTTGTTTATCCTGTCAGCAGAGATAAAAATAATAGAGTGACATATAGTCAGATAACTTTTGAACAATTAAATAAAGGTTCTGATGAAATAGCATTTGGGTTTGAAAAAATAGGCATTAAAAGAGGGACCAGAACCATTTTAATGGTAACTCCGTCCATTGAATTTTTTTATGTAATATTTGCAATGATTAAGATTGGAGCTGTGCCGGTTGTTGTTGATCCCGGTATGGGAATCAAAAGGATGCTTTCCTGCCTTAAACAGGGCAGACCCGAAGCTTTTATCGGTATTGAAAAAGCCCATGTTCTAAGAACATTTTCTCCAAATACATTCAAATCAATTAAGGTATGGGTTACCATTGGGAAACGTTGGTTTTGGGGCGGGCATACACTTAAGGGTATCTGGAAACAAAGAGATGAGCAATATCGTATTGCTAAAACAACATTTAATGAAACTGCTGCAATTGTTTTTACAACCGGGAGCACAGGTCCTGCAAAAGGTGTTGTTTATACCCATGGTAATTTTGCAGCCCAGGTTAAACAAATAAAAGACCACTTTAAAATTAAAGAAGATGAAATTGATCTGCCGACCTTCCCTCTTTTTGCAATGTTTGACCCTGGTCTTGCCATGACAGCTGTAATACCGGACATGGATCCTACAAAACCTGCCAGGGTTAATGCAAAAAAAATAATAGAAGCGATTCATAATCATGGTATTACAAATATGTTTGCCTCTCCTGCTTTACTTCATAGAGTTGGAAAATACGGGAAAAAAAATAATATAAAATTGCCTTCATTGAGAAGGGTTGTATCAGCAGGTGCTCCTGTATCGCCTTCTAATATTGAACAATTTTCCTGTATGCTTAATAAAAACACCTACATACATACACCTTACGGAGCAACTGAAGCTGTTCCCATTGTTTCCATAAAAAGTGATGAAATTTTATCTGAAACCAAAAAACTAAGTGAACAGGGTTATGGATTGTGTGTAGGAAGACCGATTCTCAATACAAAAATACTGATTATTAAAATTATAGATGAACCTGTTTCTCAATTAAGGGATATACATATATTAAAAGATGGTGAAGTCGGTGAAATTATTGTTCAAGCTCCACTTGTTACCAAACAATATTTTGACAATCGAAAAGCTGATCTTTTTGGGAAAATACCTGATCCTTCAGGTGAAATATGGCATAGAATGGGAGATGTTGCATGGAAAGATAAAGATGGAAGACTATGGTTCTGCGGCAGAAAAAATCACAGAGTTGAAACCGGTGAACAAACCATGTTTACAATTCCCTGTGAAGCAATTTTTAATAAACACGAAAAGGTTTACAGGAGTGCTTTAGTTGGCGTTGGTAAACAGGGCAGCCAGATACCTGTAATCTTTATCGAACCTTTTTTAAATATAAAAAATAAAGATAAATTTTTTAAAGAGCTTGCAAGTTTGGCTGATTCCTTTGCCCATACTAAAAATATCACACATTTTTTTATTGAAAAAGAATTTCCCGTTGATATTCGACATAATTCAAAAATATTCAGGGAAAAGCTTGCCATTAAAGCTGAAAAATTATTGTCAAAATAAATCAGTCTGGTAAAAGATCATAGAAATAAAGCATAGTATCGGATCTTGTAACTATTCCAATTATTTTATTGTCTTTCATGATTGGTATTCTTCCTATATCATATTTTATCATTTTTTTTGCAGCTTCCATGGCACTTTTATCATAGGAGATACTGACAGGATTCCTGGTCATAAAAGCTTTTACAGGAGATTGCATTTGTGAATCTTTTTTAATCTTTTTAAAATCACGGCGTGAAATAACTCCCACAAGATTATCATTTTTATCTGTGACAGGGACTCCGGTGCATCCCACATCTCGTAAAAGCATTGCCAATTCTTTAATTTTGGTATTTTCATTAATAGTTATAACAGGGTAAGACATAATATCTGAAAGATTAACAGATCCTGAGTCATTACCTTTAATTAATTCAATAATCATTGTCTCAATCGTAGCAGGATTAACGTCTTTGAGCTGGGCTGATCCAGCTCCGGGATGTCCTCCACCTCCAAGGGCATTCATAATATTGCCAATATTTATACTTTCTGAGCCACTTCTCCCAATAATCATGCATTTATTAGTTTCAATATCATGAAAAATGCCAAAAGCTGCATTAACATTGATGATATCTCTATACATCTGTATAACCAAAGCAAGGTTTTGTACGCGACCTTTTATTTCCACATTGGAAATGGAAATGGAATGATTTTCAATATGAACTCTTTTATAAGTTTCTAACATTTTAAAGAGAATATCTTTTTGCTGCTTACCATAGGAATGTTGCAAAAATGTATTAAGAATACCAAGATCAGCTTTTCTATCAAGGAGATAAGCAGTGGCTGATGCATCTTCAGCAGTGGTAGAAGGAAAAGTGAGATTACCTGTGTCCTCATAAATACCCATTAAAAAAAGAGTTGCCTGAATAGGAGTAATGATTTTTCTTTTTTTTTGTAATTCTTGAATCATTATAGTTGTAGCAGCTCCAGTCTGTTTTCTGATTTCAATATCCGGTGTAATATCATCTGAGTTATGATGATCAAACAAAATGATTTCAATATTTTTATTTTTTAATTCTCTAAGCCCTCCTTCAATGCGTTTCCAGGAGCTTGTATCAACAATAACTAAAGATTTGACTTGATCTATGTCAATATCTTTTGGAGAATAAAATCCAAACAAGTCTTTATGTATTGATAGAAATGTTTTTAAATTCTGGTTTAAACAATTTGGTAAAACAAGTTTAATACCCGGATACAAAAGAGAACATGCAACAAGTGATGCCAATGCATCAAAGTCTGAACCTGTGTGAGTTGTTGCTATTTGCATAATATATTTATACCAAAATTAATGGTAAAAACCAATAATTTTATTTATTAAGCTTTAAATGATTGAACATAATATACCATAACTTCAAGTCCTTTTTTTTTCCATTCTTTTGATGAAAGTCCTGCTTTAATACATAGATGAGAAAGAAATTCTTTTTTGTCAGGCAGCTGCTCCCATACTTGTGGAAGGAATGTGGCTTTACGGCGATTTTTTTTTATTATCACACCATGAATATTGACTTTAAGTTTTGATAAAAGATCAGTGGGATTTTTATAAATTAATGGTTCAGGTTTTGTTAAGATACTGATTTCTATGTCCAAATCCTTAATTTCATTTTTATTAACCGGAGAAAATCTCGGATCATTAAAGGCTGCATTTATTGCATTGGTTTTAATACCCTCGATTATGGACTCAACAGGTTCAAGTGTTCCAATACAACCTCTCAGATTACCATGTTTATATAAAGTTACAAAAGTGCCATGCTTTTCATTAAGGCATATATCTTTTAATTTATTTTCATCTTGAATGATATTTTTTGTTTGAGAATGAATTTTATTGTAAATAGCATTTTTGGCGATTTTTAATAAAAATTCGCCTTGTTTTTTAGAGAATTCTGTTTCCATTGGTTTTAATGCCCTCCCATTAAAATTTTATATATTTTATACCATAAATTTACAAATATTAATTCGTAAATTTTAATAAAAATTAAATTTCTTAAGACCTTGTTATTAAAGAATTTTTATAAAAAAAACTCAGTAAACATGAGATTTAGCGAGTAAATGAAAGTAAATTAAAGAAAATTTTATTAACTTTTATTGATAATTATTCATTTGATGTTGCCAGGTTGAATTCAACTAATATAATTTTAATTAAAATTGTATTAACAGCTAATCAATACAAATAACCAAACTTGACGAAATTTTTAATAAGAATTAATCTTAATTAACCTTTAATAATAATTCAAATCGCTAAAAAGAGATGATACAAATAATGACTTTGGTTGATGAAAAATTTATCAGTAGATTAATTGAAAGAGGTGTTGAGACAGCTCTTATTCCTGGTTTTATGCGTAGTCTTGCCAATGCCATGTTGATAAGACCTGCCATGACACATATTCAAGTTAATAAACGATTAAAATATTTAGGATGGGATAATATAGACATTGACTATCATACTTTTCAGTTAGCAATTAGTTCACTGGAAACAAAAGGATTATCAACTTTAGAATATAAAAAAGCTCCTTTTTACATAGATGGTTATAATAATGGTTAGAGAAATTAAATAAAGCCATTGATTTGATTGGTCATTTTTTACCCCCTGAAAAAATAGTGTGCAGGATTTGTGACCCTGCCCACTATTTTTTTATGGTATATAGGTATGAATCTAAAGAATATTTTGCACAGGTGTATGCTCAAATCCAAAAGCATCTGCAACAGGTTTATAAGTTAATTTATCTCCATAATAATTAATACCTTTCCTGAGTTCAAGACTTGATTTACAGGCTTTTTTCCAACCATTATTTGCAATTTCTACAGCATAGGGTAAAGTAGCATTGGTTAAGGCTATTGTTGAAGTGAGCGGAACAGCTCCCGGCATATTTGCAACACAATAATGTACAACCCCGTCTATTTCAAAAATAGGGTCGCCATGGGTAGTAGGTTTAGAAGTCTCAAAACATCCTCCCTGATCAATTGCAACATCTACAATAACCGACCCTTTTTTCATTGTTGAAAGCATATCTTTTGTAATAAGTTTGGGCGCTTTTGCGCCAGCAACTAGCACAGCACCTACAACAAGATCCGCATCTTGTATTAATTCTTTTAAAAGTGCAGGTGAGGACATAAGAGGTTTACAATTTGCAGGCATAATCTCTGAAAGATAACGTACTCTGGTAAGATCCATATCAAGTATTGTTACATCAGCACCCATGCCGCATGCAATCACAGCAGCATGATATCCAACAACGCCGCCACCGATTACTACGACTTTAGCAGGAGGTGTACCTGGGACTCCGCCTAAAAGTATTCCCCGACCTCCAAAGGTCCTTTCAAGATATTTTGCACCTTCCTGGGTTGCAAGTCTTCCTGCAACTTCACTCATGGGAGCAAGCAAAGGTAAAAAACCATCATCTGTTTCAACAGTTTCATAGGCAATCCCTATGGAACCTGTTTTCATCAATGCTTCAGTAAGACCTTTATCAGCAGCAAGATGTAGATATGTAAAAACAATTTGATCTTTTCTTATCATTGAATATTCAGATGGTTGTGGCTCTTTAACATGCATAACCATATCTGAAATTTTAAAAACTTCAGCTGCAGTGTTAAGGATTTCAGCTCCGGCTGAAACATAATCACTATCATCAAATCCAGATCCCTGCCCTGCATTTTTTTCAACAAAAATAGTATGACCATGATGTTTCATTGTTTCAACACCTGCCGGTGTCATACATACTCTATTTTCCTGCGGTTTAATTTCTTTAAGTATTCCAACTTTCATCATTAAACTCCTTGTTTTGTAAATTAATTTAAAAATTTCGCTATAATAATCATCAATCAGGTAATTGTTTATTTATTTCCTGAAATTCATCAATGGATGAAAGTAAAATTTTTACAAGGTCAGGGTCAAAATGTTTTCCTGATTCTGATTGAAAAAAATTGATAATTTTATCTATTCCCCATTTATCTTTATAACATCTCTTATGTGTAAGTGCATCAAAAACATCAGCAACTGCAGCAATTCTTCCGAAAATATGTATCCCTTTACCAGCAAGATTGTCAGGGTATCCGGTTCCATCCCATTTTTCATGGTGTTGTAATGCTATTAATGCAGCTGTTTCCATAATCTTTTTTTCTGATTTCTTTAAAATATCATATCCTGTTCGAGCATGGGTCTTAACAATTGCAAATTCTGCCTTGGTCAAATGACCTTTTTTATTTAAAATGGCTTCGGGAATTCCAATTTTTCCTGCATCGTGCATTGGTACAGCCATTCTTAATAATTCCGTTTTTTCTTCACCTATTCCATATTTTCGAGCCAGTACATAACAAATTTCAGCAACTCTTGCAACATGATTTGCAGTTTCTTTTGATCTTGTTTCAACAAGCTCTCCTAGAGTCATTATTACTTCTTTTTGCGTATTGACAATTTCTCTTGTTAAAACAATATTATCTATATGAGTTGCAATATTATTCATATATAATCTTATTAAATCCGTGTTACCAAGGAATAATTTAGAATCTGGTGCTGAAAAATATATCAGGCTTGTAAACTCTTCATTTGTTTTTAATACCCCGATATATTCATCATCCAAAAAAACCTCTCCACCTGTTTTTTTGATTTTTTTAATATGTTCTGCTATTTTCAAGGAAACTAATTCATTAAAATTTTCAAAAGTTGTATTAATAAAACGTGTGAATCTACCGGTACATGCAATTATTTTAAAATCTTCATGTTGGGAACCTACAGCATAAAAACTTGAATTAATCGAGGAATTAAATATCAAAAAAATTTTTTCTAAAGTGTCAAGTGCTGTTCTTGCAAACACAGACAACTGATTATTCCCTAACAATTCTTTGTTTGATTTTACAATTAATTCAAGACCCCTTTGATTTTTTTGTATCTGTTTAAGATTATGATAAGCTCTGAGGCATGATGTTGTAGTTGTGAATAATTTCTGGACAGTTAATCTGGTTTTGGATTTATAATCAGTGATATCATATTTTTTTATGATTTCATGTTCCGGGGCTTTGCCGGGATGCCCTGTTCTGATAACAATTCGCACCATTCTATTGTTTAAAGTATTCCTTATATAGTCTATGAATTTTAACCCGGTATTGTCCTGTTCCATAACTATATCTAAAAGTACAAGAGCGATATCATCCTGATTATTAATTATTTCTTTTGCCTGGGCACTTGAGAATGCATTAAAGAGCTTAACTTTTCTATTTTTAAAAGAATAGTCATCCAGGGCAAGCTCTGTAATCTTATGCACAGACTCTTCATCATCTACAACTAAAATTTTCCAGGGGTCATAGATATCGGTTTTGTCAGAGTGGTCGGTTTCATCAGAAAAAATTATTTTTTCTGAATGTTTATTTATACTCATGGCTATTTCTTTGTTACAAAATAATAGTCAACAAGTTTATCGGCAAGACCAATATATTGTTCAACAGATAGGGTTTTCATCTTAATTTTATATTCCGATGGTACTTTTTCAAGGTTATCTACAAAAGATTCAAGCTCATTTTTTGTTAAATCTTTTCCCCTTGTTAATTCTTTTAATTTTTCATAGGGGTTTTCTTCCTTGAAAATTCTCATGGCGGTTTGAAAAGGTTCAGCTAAAAGTTCAGGATTATTTTTAAGGTCTCTTTGTAATGCTTTGTTATTAATTGCAATTTTACCAAGCCCTTTAAGGGAATTTTTAATGCCAATTGAAAAATATCCAAATACAATACCAAGATTTCTAAGCACAGTGCTGTCAGTTAAATCTCTTTGGAATCTTGATTTTTGCAATTTCACTGCAAGATGATCCATAATTGAAATTGCCATCCCCATATTCCCCTCACTATTTTCAAAATCAATGGGGTTAACTTTGTGAGGCATAGTTGATGAACCTACTTCACCTTTTTTTAATTGCTGCTTAAAATAGCCATGGCTGATATATCCCCACATATCTCTGTTAAAATCAATTAAAACAGCTGCTGTTCTGATCATTGAATGTAAAACATAGGATAAAGACGAATTAGGATTGATTTGTGTTGTAAAGACAACAGGGTCTAAATTTAAATGTTTTGAAATAAAGGTTTGTGATATTTCAATCCAGTCAATATCAGGATATACAAAATAATGGGCATTGAAATTACCTGTGGCCCCATTTAATTTTCCCTGGATCTTTTTATTTTTTAATATTTTAATTTCTTCTGAAATACGCCATGCATAATTTATAAATTCTTTGCCGACTGTGGTAGGAGATGCAGGCTGCCCATGTGTTCTGGACATCATTGGGATTGATTTAAATTTAAGGGCTTTATTTTCAATATCTTCTAAAAATTGATTTAATAATTCTATAACATGGGTTTTGCCTTTTTGAAGCATTAGAGCATATGAAAGATTGTTAATATCATCTGAGGTACAGGCAAAATGGACCCATTCTTTAATTCTATTCAAATTTAAAGATTCAAGTTTGTTTTTAATAAAATATTCCACAGCTTTAACATCATGATTAGTTCTGTTTTCAATATTTTTAATTTCCTTTGAATCATCAATATTGAAATTTTTATATATAGTATCAATTTTTGCTAACTCATGGTCCTCAATTTTATCAAGATTGCAGGCAGATAAAATGAATTTCAGCCACTCTATTTCAATTTTGACTCTATGCTTTATAAGACCATATTCTGAAAAAATTTCACTTAAATTATTAGTAAGTTTGTTATATCTACCATCTAATGTAGAAATTGCTTTTATAGTGTCCATAATTTCCTCTAAAAAAGGCTAAATAAAAATAATATTAGAAAATTAACTTAGATTGGGATATTACTCTGATAAAAAAATTTTTTCAACTAATAAACTTAGGTATTTGCTTGACAAATCAAACTAAATTGAAGTATTTTAACCTCTGTTTTCAAAAAATTGAAAATAAATATTATTAATTGTTGTGGGAGTTAAATAAAATATGACGTTAACAAAAAATCAAATTACAGATACCATACAAAATAAGCTTCAATTATCCAAAACAGAAGCGTATGAGGTCATGGAAGACTTTCTTGAGATTATTAAACAATCTATTGAACAAGGGAATAGTCTTATGATCAGTGGATTTGGTAAGTTTACTGTTAATGAAAAAAAACCTCGCAAAGGCAGAAATCCTGCAACTAATAAAGAGATGATACTTGCTAAAAGACGAGTTGTTACATTTAAGTGCTCTGGGCAGCTCAGGAAAATAATTAATAATTCCAATTAAGTTATTTTATATATTTTTAGATTCAATGAATTGATCAAATTCATTCCAGAAAATATTTCTGATTTCTTTTTTTTCAAATAATATTTCATGGAATGCATTTTTTATCGATATTAATGAAGAATTTACAAGTAAATGGTTAATTCTTTCTTGAACTGATCTTTTTACTATTTTATCTTTTTGAGCATTTACAAGTAATACAGGTGTTGTTATTGATGATACATAGCCTTTGTTTAAGATAACATCAATTGATTTATATGCTGCATTTAACCATCCCCAGGTCGGTCCACCTAAAGCAAGTTCAGGATTTTTTTCTATTTCAACAGCCTGGATTTTAATTTGGTTTTTATCATGACTCAAAAATTTTTTGTTTAGACTTTTCGTTTCAAAATGATATTGTTTTTTGCCAAACACATAATGCTCTGACAATCCGGATTTACATGCCTTTTGAGTAATAGATTTGGTTATAGATTGCGGTAACAGGGTCTTTATGTCAAACATTGGAGATACAAATACTGCTTTTTTTATTAAGTTTGGGTAATCATGCAGGAATCTTAATCCAATATGCCCACCCATTGAATGGGATAATAGAAAAATATTTTTTTGTTTTTGAGGTTTAAGGGCTATATCATACAATATTTTCAAATCTAATATATAATCATCAAAATTTTTAACATATCCTTTATGTCTGTTTAAAACTTGTCTTTCAGAAAGCCCCTGCCCTCTCCAATCAAGAGTTACAACTTCATATCCTTTCTTAATAAGTAATTTAGCAATATCATTATACTTTTCTATAAATTCAGCTCGACCCTGTAATACAAGGATTATACCCATTGAGCTATTATTCTTAAACTCAGTATGGGCATACCTGATTTTTAATGAATCATGTGTAATAAAATAATTATATGCAAAAGGAGTTTGCAATTTTAAATTCTAATAGATTAAAAGGGTTTATAAATAGCTTTATTCCGACCGGTCTCTTTAGCTTCATAGAGAGCTTCATCAGCTTTAGCCAATAAATCTTCAAAAGAGATTTCTCCTGTGGGAATAACACTTGAAGCACCTACACTTAATGTAACATATTCATTAACCGAAGAGCTTTTATGTATTATTTTCAATTGTTCAACTGCCTTGTTTATATTTTCTGCTACTTTTAAAGCGCCTTGTCCGTTAGTTTGGGGCAGTACAACAGAAAATTCTTCACCTCCATATCTGGCTGCAAGATCACCCGGTCGAAAAACTGAATTTTTAATTGCACTTGCAACCTTAATCAGGCAATCATCACCTTGTTGATGACCATAAGTATCATTATAATATTTAAAAAAATCAATATCACATATAATAATTGCAAGTTCGTTTTTATCTCTAAAATGTCTTGCCCATTCCATGGATAAAAAATCATCGAATTTTCTTCTATTGGGTATTTTTGTTAATCCGTCCTGGACAGATAAGAGACTTAATTTTTTATTTGCTTCTTTTAAACCGTTTTCTGCACGAATAGTATCCGTTATATCAATGGCAAAACCATTAAAGGATGCCTGCCCATTACCATCATGAACAAGTTTTGCAAAAGACAATGTCCATAGAGACGTTCCATTGCTTTTAGTAAGTTGACAGCGAAATTTGTTCACCTCTTCTGATTCTTTTAAATAATCTTTAAATTCTTCTCTTTTTTCCTTATCAGTAAAAATATCAAAAAAATTTCTTTTTCCTTTTTTGATAAGAATACGAGTTGAATCATAGCCTAACATCCATGCAAATTCTGAGTTAGCAAGTGTAAAATTGCCTTTCATATCTGCCTTAAAAATACCAATGGGAGCAAATTCATAAATTTGCTGTAATTGGTTTCTATATTCGATTAAGTCTGTATTCTTTTTAATGTCTTGTGATATATCTTTTACGAGTACGGATACTCCTAATCTGTGTCCTTTAAGGCTGACTATGGGAGAAATAAAAAAATCATACCAGACTTTTTCCCCGGAATCATTATTAATATTGGTTGTAATTTTTTTGGGACAATTACATTCAATAAGCTCATGTTTAGAAATCGGAACTAATTTATCCATGGTTGTCTCCATGGCATCATGTTCCGAATATCCAAAAAGTTGAATAGCACCTGCATTCCAGGTTAAAATATTCAAATCACAATCAGATTCAATGTAGGCCATTTCAGCCAGACCTACAAGATTCCCTAATGCTAGTACTCTGTCTAAAAGTTTCATATTATTAAATTTGGTTGGCAGCTAATAATTTATGACTCATAATCTCAGTATTATATAATTTATATTTTTAAACAATATTAAAGTTTATACAACAAGATTATTTTTCCAGTTTTCAATAACTTCAATAAAATTTTTTAATCGAAACGGTTTGGCTATAAAATCATTCATCCCAGCAGAAAAACAGCGATCTTTAACCCCTTCCATATCATAGGCTGTCATTGCTATTATAGGAACTTTTGCTTTTGTCTCAAATTTTCTAATTTTTTTTGTTGTTTCATAGCCGTCAAGTTTAGGCATTTGAAGATCCATAAATATTAAATCATAGGGTCCATTTTGTTTAAATAATGTAAATGCCTGTTCTCCGTCCATGGCAGTATCAATTTTATATCCGGAATTCTGTAATAATTTTAATGCTATTTGAATATTGGTTGGGAAATCATCTACAAATAAAATGCGAAAATTGGAATTTTTTTGATATTCTTCATTGTGTATTATATTATTTGGTGTATCTGATGATTGCTCTTTTAACATTTTTTCTATTTTTTCTGCACAAACAGGTGGACAGGATAAATATCCCTGATATGAATCACAACCCATGTGTCTTAAAAAAGGAATCTGTGCTTCGTGTTCTACACCGACTGCAATAATGCTTTTTAATTGAAGTGCTATTCCCATGGCAGCAATAGCAGATACAAGAGCTGCATTGCCCGGATTATCAGTAATATTTTGTATAAATGTTTTGTCGATTTTAATTGCGTCAATGGGGAATTTTTTAAGGTAACCTATGGAAGAATATCCAGAACCGAAATCATCCATAATAATTTTATTAATCCCAAGTTGTTTAATTCTGATTAATGTATTTTTTACAATATTATCATCAACTACAAAAACCCCTTCATTGATTTCAATTTCAAAAAATTCAGGATCTAATTGAGTGATCTTTAAAATTTTTTTGATATTATCAGCAAATTTTCCATCATGGAATTGTAGTGGTGACAGATTGACAGATATAGGTATTTTAATATATCCCATAGCTTGCCAGGTTGAATTCTGCTTACATGCTTTTTCAAGAACCCAATTCCCGATTTGATTGATTAGTCCTATTTCTTCTAACAATGGAATAAAAACATCAGAAGGTATATTTTCTCCTCCAGGATGATTCCATCTCAGCAAAGCTTCAATCCCAATGATTTTATTGGTTTTAATATCAATTTTGGGTTGATAATTCAGATCAAATTCATCTTTTTCGATAGCATCGTATAACATTGTGCATAATTTTACTTTTTTGGAAAGATCATTATGCATTTTCTGAGTAAAAAATTTATAATTATTACGTCCATGTGCTTTAACATTGTACATTGCAACATCAGCATTACGAAGAATAATTTCAGCACTTATATCTTTAGTGGACAGGCAAATACCAATGCTTAAACCGATATATGCTTCATTATCATCTAAAACAAATGGCTTTTTAATTGAATTTACAAGTCGTTTAACTATTTCAACAACAGTTGATCGTTGTTCAATATTTTCAAGAATAAAAAAAAATTCATCTCCGCTCATTCTTGAAATAGTATCTGTTTCTCTTATGCATTCTTTCATTCTTTTTGCTACTTCAACTAGAAGTTGATCTCCAGCAGAATGACCAAAAGTATCATTGACCATTTTAAAATGATCCAGGTCAGCAACAAGAACTGCAATTTGCATATTATTCTGTACTGCTTTTTTCATTGAGAACTTGAGTTGTTCATCAAAAAAAAGACGGTTTGGAAGTTTTGTTAAAGGATCAAATCTTGAAAGTTCTCTTTGTTTAGCAATTTCTTTTCGTAATTTTAAAACCGCTTTGATTCTTGCCTTAAGAGTGATTCTGTTTAAAGGTTTGGAAATAAAATCTATTGCTCCTGCCTCAAATGATTTTTCCAGATTAATTTCATCCTGAGAGTCGGTAATCATAACAATAGGAATCTCTAAAAAATTAGCATCATCTCTAATTAATTTTATAATATCAGGGCTAAGGCTATCAACAATTTTGATATCTATAAATATAATATCAATTTTATATGAAAGTGTACCTATAATTTTCTTAGAAAATTTTACATTTGAAAAATTAATATCTTTTTCTTTTTTCAAGATTGATTTAAAAACTTTATTTAATGTATCAGACTCGTAAATTAGTAATATTTTAATATTATCAGTCATTAATTTAAAAGCATTCGCCCATTTAGAATTTCGATTTGAAATGTATTATATTTTGATTTTGCTTAAATTTCAAGTAAAATCGTAACGAAACAAACCTCAATATAATTTATATCCCAATATTTTGTTTTAATTGGTTCAGCCTTGAGCTTTAGTTTTCAAACCTATTAAATTATCATACCTGGATGTGAGATGAAAATTTTTACTTTTTTATCGTAATGTATTTCGCCGTAATAATAAAATTTTAAATAAAAATTGCTTGGGAGTGATTACAAAATTGACTTAATTTAATATATCAGGGCAATTTTAATTGTGTGATGATAAAGAGGAAAAAATTAAACATAAAAACCGTGGCAAGATTAACCAAATATGTCATGAGAGAAGGTATAGCTTCTCTTTAACATAATCACTTGCAATTTACCTGTGTATTTTTCTTTTAAATTTTAAGTGGTTTCACCAACAATTCTCGGTCAAAAATTATTTTAAAGATTAACAGGTGTAATATAGTCAAAATA